>PNBM01000338.1 GCA_003135995.1 Ignavibacteriota bacterium
CGCGTTCACCTATTATAGTATCAAATTTCTCAGGAAATAAAATTACATCTTTATAAAGACCGCTTATTTTTGAAGCATCAATCACCTCTTCTTTATCGACCAATTCCGAAGAATATGTAATATTTTTTTCGAGGGAATCCGAAAAGAGAAAAGATTCCTGAGGTACGACGCCAATTGATTTACGCAACACGCCAAGAGGGATTTGTTTAATATTATAACCGTCTATTAAAATTTCGCCTTCGGATACATCATAAATTCTCGGTAATAAATTTATGAGTGTGCTTTTTCCTACGCCTGTATGGCCGATAATTCCGAGTGTACTGCCGCCCGGGATTTTCAGATTTAGATTTTTAAGGACATAATTATCGGTTCCGGGATATTTAAAGGATACATTTGCAAATTCTATATTGCCTTTTATTTCATCAACTTTCAAGTTTTTCATTATATTTTCATTATCAGAAATATCCGGTTTTGTATTAATTATTTTCATCAATCTTTGCATAGACGGAGCGGCTCTCTGTACAAGGTTTATAACCCATCCAAAGGCAATCATAGGAAAGGTCAACTGTCCGAGATAAACCATAAATTCCGCTACATTTCCGATTGTCAGACTTCCGTTTATAACTTTTAACCCACCGAAATAAATGACAAGAATTATGGAAATGCCTGTGAGAAGAAACATCATCGGAAAGGAATAAGCCTGAATTCGGGCAAGGGACAGGTTTTTTTTCTGATAATCAGATGATATAATATTGAATTGTTCTATTTCATAAAGTTCTCTTACATAGGACTTAATGACCCTGATTCCGGAAAAATTTTCCTGAGCCTTTGTTGTCATATAAGAAAACGCTTCCTGCACTTTCAGTGAACGCGAATAAGTATATTTCATTACTTTATAAACAGTGTATGAAATCACAGGAAGAGGCAAAAGAGCTATTAAAGTTACTTCAGTGCTGATACTCATTAAAATCACCAATGTAATAACAGTTCTAAGCAAAGTCTGTATTGAATACATAATGCCGGGACCGAGGAAATTTCTGACATTATTAATATCGTTTGTTGCGTGTGCCATTATATCGCCTGTGGATTTCTGATTGAAGAAATTTTTATCGAGTGTTTGAAGATGAGAAAAGAAATCAAATCTCAAATCATTTTCAATTTCCCTTGAAACAACAATCAGGGATTGGCGGGTAAAGAACAGAAAAATTCCTCCGACTAAAATTATTGCTACACTGAGCAGGCTATAAAAATAAAACGGAGTNNGCATCGATTGCATTTCCTAATGTCAAAGGGTATAAACTCTGCAAAAAAATACTTACAATTACAAAAATAAATCCGATTAATAGTTTTACTTTGTATTTTTTCAGATATGGTATTAAAGGATATAAATCTTTCATCAAAAATTTAATATTTTCTATTTATTATTAATATAATCAAAAAAGTTAAATACAAAGATTAAAACTATTCTAAAGTATATAAAGTTTAATATTAAGCAGGATTTAAAAATTTTAATAAAAAAAAGCCCTCTATTTAGAGGGCCAAAAAAATTAGACAGAAATATTATCTTTTACCAAAATAAATTGAAATACCTCCAAAGAAACGCCAATAAGCAATATTCCTATTATTTGCTAACAAAGGATTTAAGACTGTATTAGCTTTATCCAGAAGAGGCACATATCCGTTATCATCGACGATTTCGGATGCTTTGCCGAATAAATTAGACCACTGAAATCTTGTACCGACATGGAAGCCGAAATTATCATCAAATTTATAAGCATAAGCCACATTTGAACCAAAACCAAATCTAAGAGAAGGAGAAATTGTATTAAATGTTTCGCCGTTTAGACCATAAGTCTGATAGATTCTTCCTGTAAACAGACTCGCATTATAATCAAGTGCCAGATTAAAACAGGATTTATTTGCGCGGTCTGTATATATTCCAATTTCACAACCTATAGCCATTTGTGGATTATTAATACGCATATTACTAATACCCGGAGTTACCTGCGGAAGATAATAATGACCCTGATAAGTCCCGCCGGTATAAGGCCATCCATAAGTTGTAGCGCTTCCGTTTGGTGACTGTACAATATTTGCCCTGACATCATCATTCGAAAAATGCGAATAAGCAAGAGTCAGATAAGTTCTGAGTTGAATCATTCTTGCAGTATAAACACTGAATTTAAAATTAAGGGAAGTACCAAATCCTTTGACAACCCCATAATCCTGGAGACCCCAAAAACTTTGCAAGTCGTCGGAAGCTCTTAAATCAAGCATAGGCATATCATAAGAGCCGCTCACATCGATAGTGAAAAAAGCTTTATTTTTTTTTGCGGATGTTAAGTCCTGCGAAAAAGAAGTATTTAGAAAACAGAGGAGCGTAAAACCGATAACAAAAATGTAAATAAATTTTTTCATAATTTATGATTTAAAATTAATAATAATTTCTGTTACTTCAATAATACCATTTTGCGTGTTTCAATTTTAAAAAAATTATTTGAAAGGTCAGTTGATTCAGTAATGAGACGATAAAAATACATACCCGAAGGTAGATTTTCACCGTGAAAAATATAGCTATAGAAGCCTTCTTTTTGCTTTCCCCGGTTTACCGTAAGAATTTCTTTTCCAAGAACATCATATATTTTCAGAGTTACATTACTTTCGTGATTAACGCTATAATATATATTTGTTACAGGATTAAAAGGATTAGGATAATTTTGAAATAATTTAGTACTTAAAGGAACGGTTGAATTATGATTTTTAACAATACCGACATTTTGGGCTGTAAATTTAAGAATAACACCATTATCGCCTACTGCAATTCCATTGTTTTCATTTGTGAATAACATATCATTAATAACGCTACTGTCAGGAGTACTTATTTGAGTCCAGCTTTTTCCGGTATCGAGTGTATAAATAAATTGCTGCATACCTCCGAGTGAGCTCCAGGCTTCCGATTTTGTTCTAAAAGACATTGAATTGGCAACTCCAAGTATCTGTAAAGAGCGATAGTCCCAGTTCGCACCGGCATCATACGTTCGAATTGTACTCGGACCCCATTCAAAATCGCCGCCTATTCCTAAATATCTTATAGAATCGAATGCAACAATTTTATATAATGGTTCAGATGCGACAACTTTTGTAGCCCATGAATTTCCCCCATCAGTTGTTTTCCAAACTACGCCTCCCATGTCCATTATTCCTCCATACGCAAAGCCTATAGAACGATTATAAAAGCAAAAACCATTTACAGGAAAGTGTGAAACATTTACGGAATCCAGAATACAATAATCCCATTTATTACCAGCATCTGTTGTTTTGATAAAATTTGCCGGAGCCCCGGCAAAAAAACCGGTTAAGGAATCTATAAAATAAATACTTTTCAAGTATATGTTACTTTCAGAATACCGGGTTGAATCCCAGTGTGTTCCTCCATCAGTTGTTTTAAGAATTATAGTCCCATAAAAATTTGTATCTGTATATAAGGACCAGGCTAAAGCCCAGCCTAAGCGTTCGTTAATAAAGAAGACAGCTGTAAAGAAGGATTTTATATGAGAATCCTGCATAACCCAGGTATTGCCTTTATCGGTTGTATGAATTACGATACCCGAATCTCCGACGACCCACCCGTTAAGGCTATCAAGAAAAAAACATCTTCGCAGATTTGTAGTCGTTGGACTATTTTGTTTAGACCAAAACTGCTGAGAATAGGAGAATGAGTAAGTAAAAACAAATAAAAATAATATGCTAATTTTAAAGAATTTCATTTACTTCCTTTAATAATTTAAAATATTAATAAGAAGATTAAAATTCAATCTTAAAATAATAGATTTCATAATATAAAAAAACACAAATTTACGGTAAATTTTCTCTTTTTCTAATAAACCATTCCAATGACAAAATAAGAAATAGAAATATCAAATAATAAGGATTAGTATTCAAATAGAGTTTTTTTATTTCCTGAACAGTATTTATATATTTATCGTTCTGTTTATTCAATTCAGCAGTTATTCCTTTATAATCTTTATTAGTAAAGTCTAAACCTTCGGTTAAATTAGATAAGTTTTTCAATATTGCAGCATCAGGTTTCGTTAAAATAAATTCTTCGTTATTAGTATTAACAGAAATTCTTTGAACATCGTTGTCCAAGCTAATGCTATTTTTTAAAAGTTCTGCTTTAATGTAATAATCATCCTTTTCAGTTATTTCAGTTTCACCATCGTATTCAGCATTGTTCAACTTTTGTAATTTAATTTCTTTAATCAAATTTTTACCGGAAAGAGTTGCAGTCAGATTTTCATTTTCTTCGGGATTATTTAAAAAACATTTTACCGTAACAATTTCTCCGCGACCATAAATCTGTTTTCCGGTTTCGACAGTTAGATTTTTGGTTTTTTCCTTATCAGTCAAGGAAAGTATCGTACCCGAAATTAAATTCTCCAAAAAAATTTCAGAATTAATATTTACGGGATTCAATCTCCATTTATAAAAATCATAACAAAAAAAAGCAGCAGAATGCAATTTGCCAAAATTCAGAATTGTAAAAACAGGTTTATTATTTGCAGAGGCAAGCAACAAAATATCCGCATTCGGTTTTACATGGAAATCCACAGAAGGGTAAAATATACCTGGTAATTTATTCAGCATTTCCGGGAATTTAAAGATTCCATTTGGTTCATCCGAAGCACCGATAACACTTCTGATTCCCGTTTCAATTTCATTTCCATTTTGTTTCAAGGATTTAAAGGGCAGGTAATCCTCAAGAGTGTATAATTTATCGAACTGAGTATTACTACCGGAAATAAAAAACACAGATGCATTATTTTTAATAATAATTTCCTTAAGAATGTTTAATGTATTTAATGAAGTCACATCAGTTGGGAAACCGACCAGGAAAAGGCACTGAAAATCAGGATTATCCTGTAATTTCCCCTCATAAAAATCAACCGATGATTTTTGTGTCAGAAATCTTGATTCTATATTTTTGATTTTTTTTATTTCTTCCGTAATGAAGGCAACATCAGGGCTTGGTCCACCGGATATTACGAGGACTTTTATTTTATTATCAATATATTTTATGAAAAATTCTTTAGAATTGTTGACATAAGTAATTTCGCCCGGTTCATTTTCGATTTCAATTTTATATTTTTTAATAGAAACAGAAGGAGAAAATACATTGAACAAGACATTATAGCTTAGTTCATTTTTGCTGACATCTATGTATTTAAAATCAATTAATTTTTCATCTTCAAATAAATTTATTTTTATTTTTTTATCATAATTATAAGAATTAATTTCAACGTTAACCGGAGTTTTACTGTCTATAAAACACGTTTTATTGAAGAATACATTTTTAATCAGAAGGTCTTTTTTCTGAATCGTATCCCCGATAAGGTAGTAGTTAACGGGAATTCCAAGGGCAGATGCAACGTAAGAGGGATTTCCGCCTTCATTAATGAGGCCATCCGAAATGATTGTGATAGATGAAATTTTCCGGTTGTTATAATATTGTCTAATCGATTCAAATGTTTTTGTCAGNNTTGTTTCATAATTCAAAGAACTATCATAATTTATGTCTTTAATATTTTTTTCACTTATTTCCCCGACAATGCTATTTGAAAAAAGAAGATACATATTGTCTGAATTACCGGAGCTTTCAGGAAATTTATTCATCACAATATTTTTTAAGACTGAATCTCTATTCTCAATTTTCAGGCTAAGCGAATTATCGATAATGATACAATTCAGATTTTTACCGGAGGTAAAAAACTTATAGAAGGGATAAAGGAACAGAAATAGAATAAAAAAAACAGAAAAAAATCTTAACGCTGTAAGAGAATATTTCTGTCTCCGTGGAAGTACGGATTTCCTATAGTATAAAAAAGATAAACAAACTGATATAATAATTAGCAGAAAAACATAAATAATGCTGTACGATGTACCAGGAATTATAGTTCCCATTTTATTAATACTAAAATTTTACATCAACGTACACCGTTTTTTTAAGTTCCTCAATCCATTTATCCATTTCAGAATTTTCTTTAAACAGTGTCGCGTATTTCTTAATTTTTTCGTAATCAGTTTCGAGAGTAAGTTTATGGGCAGTATTTTTGCTGATTACCTTCAATAATTCATACCCATAATTTTTATCAGAACCAATCTTAATCGGATCACTGAGAGAGCCGACAGGAATATCTTTAATGCCTTCGACTGCACTACTATCGAGCTTATCAATACCGACGAAACCAACATAGCCGCCCTTTTTATTAGTTTCAGGGTCCTGAGAATACAGGTTGGCAGCGGAATCAAAAGAAATCTGATTGGAAAGAATTTTATTCTTTAAATCTTTCAGAAAGGAAATAGTCTGCAAATCGTTTGAGGGCAGATGTGGGTAAGCAACTAAAATATGAGAAGCTTTTACCATTTCACCTTTTTTATCTATCACTTTTATAATATGGTACCCATATTCAGTCTCGACTAAATTTGATATCTCACCTATATTTAAAGTGAACAGGGCATCTTCAAATTCTTTCACGAATACACCTTTTTTAGCATAACCCAAATCTCCTCCAAGTACTGCNNAATTTCTTTTAGCCAAATCGGCGAAGTCCACCCCATTTTTAACACTGTCTAATATTAATTGTGCTTTTTCTTTAGCCAACTGTTTTTCCTCGTCGGTAATTTTTTGAGTTTGGTAAATATGGGCAAGTTCATATTCCTCGTTTGCTTCGGGCAGACTGTCTTTATAAGAGTTATAAAAATCTTTTACCTCTTTATCGGTTAAATGGACTCCTGCCGAAAATTGTTTTCTTTTCAATTTATCGGCTTTTAATTTTTTTACAAGTTCATCTTTAAGAGTCAATTTTATTTTTCCGATAGACATTCCGTAAAGCTGTTCGACTTTTTGTTCGGAGCCATACTGGTCTACAATGGATTTTATACGGAAATCAAGTTCTTTATTGACTTCTTCATCTTTAACAGTAATGCTATCCTGTTCGGCTTTAGCGAATATGATTTTTTCAACGAGAATCTGCTGAAAAATCTGCTGAATGAGTGCAGGCGAGACCTGAGCTACATTATTTTGTCTTGCATACATCTGTAACTGATACTGTAAATCAGATTCGAGAATAATATCATTTCCTACAATCGCTATTATTCTGTCACCTTCCCGCTGAGAAAAAAGCCGGGAAGTAAAAAGCAAAGAAATTAAGAACGAAAAGAAAATTATTTTATTAATTATTTTTATCAAATTATTTTTCTGTTTAATTCATAAAAGGCTGTTACAAACGAAAAACCGAATCGTTTTATAACAGCCTTTAAGAAATTATATTATAAAAGTTAATCTTTAAACGCCTTTTCAAGGGCATTATCATAAATCTTTACAGGATATTTTTGTTTTAATTTATCCATATAAGCTTTTTCCATATCGTTAAATTTTTCAGTCTGCAAAGCCTGGGTAATTTCACCTTTTACTTCTTCAACAGTTTTATATTTTTGCTCATTATTATCTGTATAGACAAATTTTGCTTTATTGTTATCATAGTATGCATTAATATCGTTATCAGTTATTTTTATTTTACTGCTGATTTCTTCATTATCAATTTTTGACCTTAATAATCCGCTTTCGTATTCAGTATATAAATCCAGATAGCTATCATCTTTATCAATTTTTTCTTTTTCGGCTATCATATTAAGTAAAGGTTTTTCGGCTGTGTTTTGAACCAACATAACGATAGCATTGTATAAAGCGGCATTACCCGATAAATCTTTTGTTTCGTTTAAATACTGGATTATATCACTAATTTTTACTTCACCGCCTTTATATTTTGCAACTACGGTTGATTTTTCCTGGTCTGTAAATAAACTATCCATTTTGATAGTACCGAATGATTTTGTGGAATCCAGTTTTGAGGCAAATACACGAAATCCGTCAGGAATCATTTCGAACTTATAATCTTTTCTGCATTTTTCAACGTATTGAGTGTAAGCAGTTTTATACTGCATACTTCTTTTATATTCACCCTTCAAATTTTCTTTTTGCTTATCAAAAGGCTGATATTCTTTTACTTCCAGTAATTTAATGACATGCCATCCGTATGGTGTTCTGACAATTCCCGAAATTTCCCCCGGTTTTAATGAAAATGCCGCACTATCAAAAGTTTGAAACATTCTTCTTCTGTCGAAAAAGCCAAGGTCACCGCCTTTGCCTTTTGTGCTTGGGTCTTCGGATAATTCTGTTGCGAGAGCACCAAAATCTTCTCCCTTTTTAATTCTGTCATAAATATCTTTAATCCTATTGTAGGAAGTAATGGTATCAATCACTTTTCCAGTCAAGCTGTCTTTAATATCCTGAATTAAAATATGAGCTGCTCTTATTCCTTCAAATCTTTTTTTCTTATCGGTTAATTTAACTATATGCAAACCGAACATAGACCTGATAGGTTTTTTTGTATATTCACCGACTTTAAGGTCATAGACAGCATCTTCGAATTCAGGAACAGTCATACCGCCAGTAAAATAGTACAAATCGCCGCTGTTATTTTTTGCAGACTGGTCATCCGACATTTCTCTTGCGACCAAAGCAAAATCATCGCCATTCTTTAATCTTTTCAAGATTTCATCCGCTTTTTGAAATGCTTTAATTGAATCTTCAGGAGTCGGGGTAGCCGAGAGGTTAATTAAAATGTGCGAAGCGCGCACTTCATATTTTTTTCTTTCATAGAGATCTTTAATTTTTGGTTCGGTAACTTCTTTATCTATCAGGAAAGTAGAAAGATAATTCTTTTTGAAGTTTTTCAAATCTTCCTGAACGTCAGGCAAATTCAACATTCCTTTTTCCTTAGCATCTTTTACTTTTAATTTCAATTTAATCATGAGTTCGAGGTAATCTTTTCGTTGCTGCAGAGTAGTTTTCTTCGCAGTATCGGTATTATTTCCGATGGATTTCAGGTATGAATTTTCAAATTCATACAGACTAATTTTTTCATCACCTACATCGGCTACAGTTTCTTTTTTCTTACCGGAACATCCGAGAATAATCGTAATTAAGGTGAGAATTATGAGTGAAAATAAATAGGTGTAAAATTTATTGGTTTTAATCATATTGATTTTAAAAGTTTTTAATTAATCTATAATTTTACTAAAATCAGAAAATAATAACAAGTCAATGAATATTCTTCAAGAACCGAAAATTTATAATAATTATGCAACAATCCTGGCACAATATATCGATTTCAATTCAATCTTTACGAATTTTAAGAATATTCCAATAATTTTTAACATTTAATCTTTTCATTCTTATCTATATTTTGGAGGAAATAAAGAAAAAATCTATGAAAATATGTTTTGTGGCAAGTGAATGTGTTCCTTTTGCCAAGACAGGCGGATTAGCAGATGTTGCGGGTTCATTGCCGATAGCATTATCAAAATATGATGTCGAGATTAAAATATTTTTGCCGCTTTACTCCGTCATTAACAGGGATAAATATGATATTAAAGAGATAGATAATATAAAAAACGTTCCTGTTAAACTTGGAGAGAATGAATATGAATTCGGTTTATGCACTTGCAAATTACCCAGAACAGATATTGATGTTTATTTTGTAGATTGTCCGAATTTGTTTTCGCGGGAAAAAATATATACAAATGATGAAGATGAGGATGAAAGGTTCATTTTATTTCAAAATGCTGTGATAATTTCACTTCAGTATTTACAATGGGCACCTGATGTTATTCATTGCAACGACTGGCAATCAGCACTAATTCCTGCTTATATAAAAACAAGTTATTCGTGGGATAATTTATTCAGTAAAACAGCTTGCGTACAGACAATTCACAATATAGTTTACCAGGGTTTATTTGAAGCGGATACATTATTAAAAGCTAATTTTACTAAAAAGGATTTTTATGTCGGCGGACCTTTTGAGATGAACAAATTATTTTGTTTTTTAAAAGCGGGAATATTTTATTCGGAGAAAATTACGACGGTAAGTCCTACATACGCAGAAGAAATTAAAACGCCTGAATTCGGAACCGGGCTGGAAGGAATATTGCAAATACGAAGTGAAAACCTGACGGGAATTTTAAACGGAATAGATACGAACATATGGAATCCACTAACCGATAAATTAATACCTTATAATTATTCAGCGGAAAATTTGGAAGGGAAGAAACTGAATAAACTTGAACTTTTGAAATCATTGAATTTGAAAGTTGATGAATCGATTCCGTTAATTGGCATTGTTTCGAGATTCGCGTGGCAAAAGGGTTTCGAGCTGTTGCAGGAAATATTTGAAAAATTGATAGCGGAGAATTTTCAATTTGTAATTCTTGGAGAAGGGGAGGAAAAATACGTGGAATTTTTTGAGGAAATTATGTTGAAATACAGAAGTAATGTTTTTGTTTATAACGGTTATAACAATGAGCTTGCACACAAGATAACGGCAGGGAGTGATATGTTTCTGATGCCTTCTAAATACGAGCCGTGCGGATTGAATCAGATGTACAGCCTGAATTACGGAACATTGCCAATTGTAAGAAAAACAGGCGGGCTTGCGGATACAGTGAGGGATTTTTTAGAATATGAAGAAAATGCAAACGGATTTAGTTTTGATGAATTTGATTCTTTGGAATTATTTTTAGCGATTATGAGGGCGAAGAAATTGTTTATGAATAAAAGCGAATGGAAAAGGTTGATGTTGAAAGGGATGGGGGAGGATTTTTCGTGGGGGAAATCGTGCGAGAATTATTTTCAAGTTTATCAAGAAGAATGTAGAGCCTTAAACGCAAAGGACGCAAAGTTATAACGCAAAGGACGCAAAGAAGAA
>PNBM01000148.1 GCA_003135995.1 Ignavibacteriota bacterium
CAAAGAACGCACATTCGGGGATGATACGAAGCAATTGTGTCGGGAGTCCCTAAAGAACAGGAGACTCCCCGACACAAAAAATAAGATCATTCGGGGATGACATACATAAATAGAAACGTTCCCAAGCTGGGGCTTGGGAAAGAGAGGAAAAACCTTATGTTTCGTCTGGATTCCCGCATTCGCGGGAATGACAATGTCCAAAAAAAAACGTTCCCAATGAGGACATTGGGAACGAGGGTATTATTATTTATAAAGCTCTTACTTTAACATTTAACATTTACAATTTAACATTGAATGTGTTACATTATCATTCCGCCGTCGACGCAGATAGTTTGTCCTGTGATGTAATCGGCTTTTGGTGATGCGAGGAATGTAACGACTCCGGCGACTTCATCGGGTTTGGTTGCGCGCTTTAATGGAATTACATTCAGAAAAGCATTTCTTTGCTCTTCAGTTAAAATCGCTGTCATTTCGGTTTCAACATAGCCGGGAGCAACACAATTAACATTTATATTTCTTCCGCCCATTTCCTTTGCAGTAGATTTTGATAAGCCAATCAAGCCTGCTTTGGATGCGGAATAATTTGCCTGTCCGGCGTTTCCCATAATTCCGACTACCGAAGTAATGTTAATTATTTTTCCGCTTCTTTGTTTTGCCATTGTGCGGATTACAGCTTTAGTTGTATTGAATGCGCCCTTCAAATTTACAGATAGTACTGCATCCCAATCCGATTCTTCCATACGAAGTAAAAGTTTATCGCGCGTTATTCCTGCATTGTTGACGAGTATATCAATTCTTCCGAATTCTTTTGCTATTTCGTCAAATATTTTTTGTGTGTCGCTCGTATTTGTAACGTCGAGAGTTTTTGAAAAAACTTTTTGTCCCTGCGAAGTTTTTTCGTTTACGAATGAATTAAAATCATCAGGAAAAAATTTATCGAGTATTATAACGGTGGAACCTTCTTTAAGAAAATCTGAAACTATAGCCCTCCCAATACCTCTGCCACCGCCGGTGACAACAGATATTTTATCCTGTAATAGTTTATTCATATTCTTTTAAGTTTTTTTTGTGAAAAATATTATCTTTCTTCTGATTCGCAATATCCAATCTTTTAATTTCAGAGATTTTAATTATCTGGTGGTGCTCATCATGACGGGGAAGATGAGGCTTTTTATTTAAGCTTTTATAATTTTTTTCATAATAATCATTTAAAAAATTATAACAATCTATTCCCAGAACAAAAATTAATTCCTCTTTCATTGCATCGAAAACTGTTTGCACAAAATTATCTTCGTGATTTATTCCGCAGTAGTGAAGTTTTGCCGAGTGTTCTTCGTCGTATGTAAGAATATTATCTACGATAGTGAGCGGATACATTATGCAGTATTTAGGTTTGACAGCCCATTTGTGCATGTTATTTTTCATCGCCATCACCTGTATTGAACAGAAACCATTTGAATCTTTGAATACACATTGTTCATTTCCTGATTTTGTAGTATATGTTTCCGTACCTATTGCAAATCCGGATGGAAAATCAGAATCAACTTCGATGTCTTTTTCATACCATTCGGAAGAGTCCTTGATTTGATTTTCATCCATCACATCCTGAATTTCTTTCTCGAACTTGGTTAAAACATCTTTGAAATCTCTATCCATATAGACACCCCAGTCACAACATTCACCACCACAGATTCCAATATTACATGCGGGTACGAACCCCTGTGTAAAAATTACAGGGTCTATCTTTAATCCTTTATATTCTAACGGAAATATTTTTTCAGTCATTAATTATTTAATAAATTTTCCAAATCCTGAGCAGATGAAATATTAAAAACTTCTGCATCAGGTACAATTTTTTTTATTAATCCGGTGAGTACTTTCCCCGAGCCAATTTCATAGAATTTAGTTACACTGTTGTTAACCATGTTTCTTACAGATAGTTCCCATTTTACGGGCGAAATGAGCTGTTTTGACAATGATTCCTTGATAACAATTTTATCAGTTACGGGTAATGCATCAACATTCGTGTAGACAGGAATACTTGCATTATTAAACTCAAGATTTTGCAAAGCAATATTCAATTCCGCGGCAGAAGTTCTCATAAGTTCGGAATGAAATGCACCGCTGACTTCGAGTTTTTTTGCAATTCTGCATTTAAATGGTTCTGCTTTTGCAACTTCAATAGCTTTATCAATTGCAGAGATATCACCTGAAATCACTATTTGTCCGGGACAATTAAAATTTGCAGGTTGAACGATTCCGGCAACGGAAGCTAATTTGCAGATTTCAAAAACCTGTTCTTCAGTCATTCCGATAAGTGCAGCCATTGTACCGGGTTGTATTTCACCGGATTTTCTCATTAAAGAGCCGCGGGTTTTTACAAGTCTGAGTCCGTTTTCAAAATCAAATGTTCCGGCGTAAGCATTTGCGGTGTATTCTCCGAGCGAATGCCCGGCACAGCAATCTGCTTTTATTTTATCACCGATAAGTTTAGTTAAAACGAATGAATGAATAAATAATGCAGGTTGAGTATAATTTGTAAGTTTTAGTGTATCTGCGGGACCTTCGAAGGAAATAGTGCTTATGCTTTCACCCATTATATCATCTGCTTTTTTATATAATTCCTTTGCAATATCAAATTTATCGTATAAATCTTTTCCCATTCCAACTGACTGGGAACCCTGTCCGGGAAATAGAAACGCAATTTTGCTCATAAATATATTTTTAGTTTAGAAAAATAAATATCATCAAATCGTTCAACTCCTACGGAGTTGGAATTATTACCAAAAACTTTCTACAAATATTCAACTCCTATGGAGTTGTTCAAATTAAAAATTTTAAATGTAATTTAGTTATTTCTTTTTTTTAAATATATCATTTCAAAGTAAATTTTATCCAACGATCTTCAATTTAACATTTAAAATTTAACATTTAANNATCGTATTCTCAATTCCAAATAAATACGCTATTAATGCTGTACGTATCCACATTCCATTTCTTTCCTGCCTCCAGAACTTTGCTCTCGGGTCTTTATCAATTTCAACATCCAGTTCCTGACGACGGGGAAGGGGATGCATAATTATAGCGTCTTTCTTCATCAGCTTCAAATGTTCTTTTTCCAAATGGAATTTTGAATAGTCGATATTTTTAGATTCATTGTTAATATCATATTCATCCTGAATTCTCGTAATGTAAACTGCATCAGCATTCTTCAAAGATTTTTCCAGATTATCCGATTCTGTGAAGGGCATTTTTTGTTTTTTCAAAAATGATTTTATATCATTTCCGATTTTAAGATAATCAGGAGAGACATAAGTGATTTTTACATTTTTATAATTCTTCAAAAGGTAAGTTAACGAGCGGACAGTTCTGCCCCGTTTTAAATCTCCTACCATCACGATATTTTTATTATCAATTCCGCCTCTCTCTTTGAAGGAAAGTGCAAGTGTATATAAATCGAGTAATGCCTGGGTAGGATGCTGGTCTTTACCTGAGCCTCCGTTTATCACGCTTATAGGTCGTTTGATTCGATTCAGCATCCATGCTGATTTTTCAGCCATGCCTTCTTCGAAGTGTCTCATTATAATCAAATCAGCGTAAGAACTGAATGTTCTGATTGTATCTTCCGCGGATTCACCTTTTATTTCGGAGGATGTAGAAGTTGAACGAATTTCACTCACTTTAAGTCCGAGAATATAACAGGCGCTTTGAAATGATACAAAAGTTCTTGTAGAAGGCTGAACAAAATATAACATTGCTCTTTTATGCGACAATAGAGTCTGAAGCCAATCGAGACCTGCTTTAGTTTTTGAAATTTTTCTTATTTCGTTTGCCGTATCGAATAAAGTATTAATAATTTTTGGGGTTAGCTGTTGGGCAAAAAGCATATCAAAAAGTTTACCGTCTTTTTCGAAATAGACTAACTTTTTATTAAGAGGCAAAGAATAAAAATCATCCCAGCTTAATTTTTTTAAATCCTCTAAATTTTTCTTTTTCATATTAAAAATTTTCTTTAAATAAATTTTTTATTAACTCATTAATAATTTGAGAACTGCTTTTTGAGCGTGAAGTCTGTTTTCTGCCTGGTCGAATACGATTGAATTAGGACCATCGATAACTTCATCGGTGATTTCCTCTCCTCTGTGAGCGGGCAAACAATGCATTACGAGTACATCTTTTTTTGCCTTCTTCATCAACTCTCCGTTAAGCTGAAAATCTTTTAAGTCTTTTTTCCTTTTCGCATTTTCTGCTTCCTGTCCCATACTTACCCAAACGTCGGTATAAATTACGTCGGCATCCTGAATTGCTTCGTGAGCATTTTCTGTAGCTTTTAATTTCGAGCCTGTGCCCTTTGCGAAATCAACTGCTTCATGAACCACTTCCGGTAACGGTTTATATCCCTTCGGTGAAGCGTAGTTTATATTCATTCCAACTTTTACACAACCCTGAATTAATGAATGAAGAACATTATTTCCATCGCCAATGTAAGCGAGGGTTAAACCTTTGAACTTTCCTTTCTTTTCATAAACTGTTAACAAGTCTGCTAATATCTGGCACGGATGGTCATAATCAGTCAAACCNNTGATGTTTAAAAGTTCTTGCCATTATACCATCTACATATCTCGACAAGACTTTTGCTGTATCGTGAATAGTTTCGCCTCTTCCCATCTGCAAATCCTGTGAAGAAAAATACATACCTTCACCTCCGAGCTGATACATACCTGTTTGAAAAGAAACTCTTGTTCTCGTGGAAGATTTTTCGAAAATCATTGCGAGTGNNTTGTGTTCCGCGGTCCTTTTTTCAAATCTTCCGCTACTTTCAAAATCAATTCGATTTCTTCGATGGATAGCAGATTCAGTGAAATGAGGTCTTTAGATTTTAATTTGTCCATTTGTGTATAATTTATATTTATTTAAATTATTTAGTATAATATTCCAATTTTATTTCACCTTTCACCTTTCACCTT
>PNBM01000375.1 GCA_003135995.1 Ignavibacteriota bacterium
CAGGTTTGTTTCAGGATTGGGAACGTTTTTTTCAGCTAATTATATTCAAAATAAAAAAATTCTTTCTTTAATTCACATTTTCGAATGCAATTTTAAAGATATCATTTACCTCTAATTTCATCTTTGCGATCTTTGCAATTCTTTGCAGTCTTTGCGTTTAAAGCTCTTTGCNNCTCCCCCTATTCAGTAACTAAATCAAACCAATCCCGTATCTAAAATGAAGATGATTAACAAGTAAGCAAAGATATTACTTTTACAATATAAACTTAAATATAATTATCATAGTTTTACATTAAAATAAACACGCATATGGGAAGCGAAAAATATTGGGATAAGAATCCGGGAAAATTCAGAATAATGATATTGGCGATTTCAACCTTATTGGTTGCAATCATCATATATAACGTTATCTATTTCTCTACGACCATTTTCAGCGGAACTCACTATATGCGGCTTCCTTCTAAGCTTTACATTAAACAGTCATTAATACTTCACAATAATAATAACTCATTAGATACCATTCCGGTTGGTAGTTTTTTAAAGAAAATAAACGGACAGCCTGTCAGGACTCTCGACGATTATAAAAGCGTCTTAAATAAAATGGATAAAGATTCCGTAATTTCTTTATTTATTTTTAATGTTAACAGAGCAAAATTATTGCAGGATTTAACTACGCAGGAAAATATAGATAANNAATCTGTCGCAAATGTATGTTGTCAAAAAATCCGATTTGCCTGACGATTTCCTCAGATATATTCCCGGCGGTTCATTTATCGGTTATATCATCCCCGATGGAGCAACAGACAGGGCTGGACTTAAAATTGGTGATGTAGTATTTACAATAAAAGGTAACGAAATAAAATTCGTCGAAAACGATGTTAACGAAGATATGACATTAGATTTCTTGAAATATTTCAGGGGATTGCCGCGGGGAGAAGCAATTCCTTATGAAGTTTTAAGAGGTAATGAAAATCTGACTATCGATGTGTGGCTTTCTACCTTTGGAATATCAACTACAATTTTCTTTGTAATTTTGTGCGGATTATGTTTTATAGCTTTGGGAATTTTTTACGGACTTAAAAGACCAAACCTTGTTACTGCAAGGATAATTTCGGTAACGTTTATAATATTAGGTTTTAATATATCTTCAAGCCTTGGAGCTAATCCTCCCGATTTCGATATTTTTGCTTTTATTCGATTATATTTAACTAACTCGTCTTTGTTTTTAATTTTCCCGTTAATATTCCATAGCTTACTTTATTTCCCGGGAATAAATACACATATTGTAAATAATAAAAGGTACATACGAACATCATATTTAATCGCGCTGGTTTCTGTTATTATTTTTTCGTATTTCTATTTTGTCGATTACATGGCGCTCAATAGCGGTTTCATGATTTATTTCATTTTACTCAACCTTGTTTATTATTTATTCATCAGAATATTTTTCAGGAAATTTGAACTTTCGGAAAATAGAAAAGTATCGAGAATAATTAATCTTACATGGCTTTTAATAATTTTCATTAATTTTGCTCCTTTTTTATTAGGACTTTTCAGAGTAAAAGTGCCATCATATTATGAGGAAAACGATTTCTTTCTTTTATTTTTAATACCAATTGCTTATTTGTATTTCACCTGGCGTTACAGGCTTCTCGATATTGACCTGCGTTTGAAAAGAAATATACAATACCTGGTTTTAACTGCGTTATTAAAATCTATATTCTTTATAATTTTCATTTTCCTGCTCTGGAAAGTTTCTAATCTGAATATCGGATTTCCAAAAATAAATATTTCGTTATCGAGCATTGAAATTTCTTCCGTGCCTCTCGATAAGACTGCGAATATATTTTATAATAAATTGTTTTTTATTTTAATTGCATTCATTTCGGGAACAATTTTATATAGAATCGGTATGAGAGGTCAGAATTTCCTCGATAAAAAATTCTACAGGGAAAAATTTAATTATAAATATGCGCAGGAAGAATTGTTAAGGCTTTTTCAATCTAAATTTACTATAGAAAGTCTTGCACAAATTATTGTCGAAAAAGTTGCTACGCTCGTACGCATTAAATATGCGGGAGTTGTCTTCACCGGCGACGGTAAAAGAATCTGGGAAGGAAAAATATTTTGTTTTGATAACCAGAAATCTGCCTCGTATGAAATGATGTTTGACAAAAATATTATCGATGCAATGAAGGGCTATAAAGGAACATTTTCGATTAATTATTTACCTGAAGATTTGAAAGTATATTTTGAAGTAAATAATTTTGCTCACATCATTCCAATTCGTACCAATGAAAGACTTCTCGGTGCATTATTTATCGGTGAAAAATTAGCCGAGACTCCGCTTAAAGGAGAAGACTTTGAATTTCTCTCTTCGCTCGTAACGAGCACATCTGTTGCAGTTGAAAATGCATTCTTGTATGAAGAGTTAACCAAGCGGGAAAGATTTAAAAAAGAACTTGAAATCGCTCATAATATTCAAATAGCTTCTCTGCCCCAGCACGTTCCTGTAGTTCCGGGACTCGATATTTTTGCAACATCCGTTCCGGCAACAGAAGTCGGCGGCGATTTTTATGACTTTCTTGACGGGAAGGCAAACGGAATTACTATTGTAATGGGAGATGTAAGCGGGAAAGGCACATCGGCGGCTTTATATATGTCAAAGGTTCAGGGAATTTTTCAGACTCTGCACGAATTCAACCTCTCCCCTATTAAACTTATGATTCGTGCGAACCAGTTATTATATAAACACATAGATTCTAAATCTTACATAACTGCAATCGGAGCAAATTTTAATACGGAATTGAAATCACTATGTTTTGCGAGAGCGGGACATTTGCCGCTTTATTATTTCAGCAACCGGATTAAAGAAATCAGAAAAATTCAGCCTTCGGGAATCGGACTTGGATTAAGCGAAAAAAATATTTTTGATTTTTCAATCGAAGAAATTAAAATTGAATATTTCACGGGAGATATTTTCTTGTTTATTTCCGATGGTGTGACTGAAGCTCTCAACCGGGCGGGCGAGCAGTTCGGAGAACAAAGACTTTTAGAACTCGTAAAAAATAATCACGAATCTGATTCAAAAAATCTCGTAGATAATATTCTCGAATCTGTGCAATCATTTTCATCCGACACAAACCAATTCGACGACATCACCGTCGTCGTAGTAAAATCGGTATAAAATTCTGAATTTTGAATGTTGAATTTTGAATGCTTGTCTGCTCTTGATTTTTAATTCTTAATTCTTAATTCTTAATTTTTAATTTTTAATTTTTAATTATTATCTGCTCTTAATTTATCATTTAATATTGCTCTTAACACGTTTCACGTTTCACTTTTCACTTTTCACCTTTCACCTTTCACATTTCACGTTTCACCTTTCACCTTTCACGTTTCACCTTTCACATTTCACCTTTCACCTTTCACGTTTCACCTTTCACCTTTCACCTTTCACGTTTCANNCGTTTCACCTTTCACGTTTCACGTTTTTAATTCAGCATTCATAATTCATAATTCATAATTTCTTTTTAAATCACTCCATCGTTGCAAACTTCGACTTGTTCTTCCACCCCGCCTGACTCTCATAATCCACAAAAAATATTTTTAAATCCGCCTGACTCTCATAATCAACGAAAAATATTTTCTTCTTCGCCTGACTTTCATAATCCTCGAAAAACCATTTCCCGTCGTTATTCCCTGCCTGTGATTCATACTGCTCTTTATAAACGCAAAGATCCGCCTGACTCTCATAGCTCACAACAAACACTTTCACCTGTGCCTGCGATTCATACTGAACCGAAAATACCTTCTGCGCAAAAATGTTATTGCTAAAAAATAAAACAATCGCCAAAACCGCCGCTAACACTAATACTTTTTTCATACCCCTCCGTAATTTGAATTTAATATAATTTATTAATAAAATAGAATTTATGAAATGAAAAATCAATATCATGCGAAGCTGTTATCATTCGGAGCATTTAGGTTTCGTTCCCAAAGAGGACTTAAAAATGAAACGAAAAATACTATTTCCCGCAACAATGCTTATATTTTAAACCACTACCGCAATAGCATGGTTCATTTCTTCCTTGTTTATTATAACGAATAAACTGACCACTCCATGTTGGATATTTATTTTTGAGCTTTTCTAATTCTTCGTCATACTCCCAATTAGAATAATCATAATAAACTAAATCTACTATTCTATTACTATCAATTAAATTTGCTAAACCAATCCATATATTTGCTTTGGTGGCATATTTTTTCCTAATACAAAAATTTGATAATTCTCTCTCTATTTCAGTCTTATTATTATTATTTTTTGAAATAAATGTCATTCCAACAAAATTATCATTAGAAAAAAACGAAAAATTATGACTTTTTTTATCATTTTTAGTTTTATTTTTGATTTTAAAAATATTTTGAATAAAACTATCCCTTGTTTCCCCACTTAAGTCTAATAAATTAAAAATTAAATCTGTAGATATAGGAAATCTCTTATCCTTTAATTCAAATAATAATTTTTCAAAATCTTCATTATAATATTTGCTTTTAATAGCATCACCTTTATCCGAAACTTTAATTCCCGTTTTATATGGATAATAATTTCTATCAATAAGTTGAGCATACTCTTCAGTTATATAGCAATGAGTTGAAATTGGGGTTTTATATAATTTATGTATCAAATGAAATCCTAATATTTCAATTTCAGTTACGGCGATATAATAATCTGATAAAGATATTCTTTGTCTAATATAGTATAAAAAATCATATGGATCTTTTAGATAATATGCAATCAATTCTAAATCAAATACACTAAATGCGATTGGATATGGATCGGATTCTTTTTTTTGAAGTAATTCTCTTAATTGAAAAGTAAGAGAAGTATAATTTTCTGTTGTTCCGCAGATAATATAACATTCATTAATTTGTTCATTAAGTATTAATTCATTATTATTTTCATCAATAAATACAACATTTTTAGATAAAATACTTTCTCTACATTTTAAACCTTGTTCATAAGATTCTTGAAATGCCTCTTTGAAATCATTTTCAAGCTTATGAATATCGCCCTGTTTAGATAACAATGTTAATTTTTTTGATTTAATTTGAACACATAGAGCTTTATTGCCGAGAATACATAAGACATCAATATCTGTAATGATCTTATCGTTTTTTGTTTTTATTTTAACTGTCTTGAAAGTATTTTCTTTTGAAAATATCTTTTCAAGAATATAATAAAACATTTCTTCACCAACTTTGCCTCTATTGTTAGATGCGATATCAAAATAATTTTTATCATTAATCATCCAATAATAAGGATTTTCATAAACAGCTTGGAATAAAAAAAAACCAATCGGTAAAAAGAATTTATTATCATTTAATTTAATAATAGGATGCGAATCAATTAGATTATAATTCCCAATATTATTATAAATCTTATTTAATTGATTGTTAGGACTAATTGAAAAATTATCTATAAAATTATCATTTAAATTATTAATATCAGATTTTGTAAAAACAAATAAATCAAAAAGTTCTGTTAAATATTGTTTTAATTCTATAGTATTAAAAAATTCTTTATAAGTCGATATTTCAATTTCTCTTTTTAGATTTGATGTCTCAGATTCGTTTTCTTTTATTTCCTTTTTAATGCTTATTAAATTATATCTTATATAATATTTAAGATTATATTTTAAATTAAAGTCATTAGATTTTTTTTGAATTAAATTTTTAAGATCCTTTGTTATTATTTTTGAATTATTAATGTCGAAGAATTTATTTTTTTTCAACCATTCAATATCATATTTATATTTATTTTCTAAATAATCTAAATACTGATAATCATAAATTCCATCTCCTCCATAGAATATAGATTCTACAAATATATCTTCTTTTTTCCAAATATTTTTTTGTTCAAAAATATCAATATTATCGTTACTTTTTTGTAATGCATCTATCATGTCTTCAGATATATTAAAAAATGAATGATGAAGTTCGTCAAGTAAATCATACGTCTTAAATTTCATAAATAAAAAATCATCTAAATCTTTTGGGAAAGAATTATCGAAATCATTTTGTACCCAAAATCCAAGTAACATAGCAGATTCTTTAGCACTTACTTGTTCGTAATGATTAATTTTATGCAATTCTTCTGGAATAAAAAAAGAATCATTAATAATTATATCACAAAAAGAATATATATATCCATGTTTTTTTGTTAATATCTTGAGTTCTTCTACTATTTCTTCTTGAGTTCTAGTTTTTTCGTTCATTACATTTTGTATTGATATTATTTTATATCCGTTCAAATAAAATTAACTAATGTCTTACTCTAGTTCTTAAGGAGGACTTTGGCGGGATATGGAATTAAAATGGTAAATTATCCTCTTTAATTTCTTTATCGGTATATTTTTTTGCACTTATTTCAGGTTTAATGTAACCCGTTATTATATTTTTATTATCTTCCTCTTTATTTTTAATTTCTGTATTTAAATAGTCTACATATTTTTCACCCCAATATCGTTTAACATCTTTCTCGGTATCATTAATAAGCCAAGATGTTTGTTCAAGAGTTATTTGATTTGAACTATAATTACTTATGAAATCTTTGATATTTCTATCAATCTTTGCATAAGTATATTTATTAAAAAAAGAAACAGAAGATTCTTTTTCATAAAATAATTTTCTACCAATATATTTAATTCCTAAAATATCTTTGTAATATATATCAAGTATGCAAACTATATCGTATATTTTTTTGTCATTTGAATAACCACGCTTATTTCTATTTACCATCATAATTAGTATTGGGATACTGCCTTTTTTACTTTCTAAAATAGAATCATTTATAGGACTTTTATTTAATTCATAAGTTAAATAATCTAACTCATTATTGTTAATAAATAAATAAAATTTAATTGAATAATCATGAATACAATGTCGTGTAGTAAAAGGATGACCATCATAAANNCCAAAAACTCGTTTATTTTTTTTTCTGATATATTTATGCTCTTCATATTTCGTTTTATTCTTTTCCACTTTTTAAATTCTTTGAAAATATAATATAGATAAATATTAAATACTAAAGATACGATTAAATAAAGTGAATCAGAATCGTAAAGGGGAACGATTTTTTTTAAAATATTTGATAATAAAAGAATAGAAATAATTATTATTGTTATGTCTCTTATGAAGTGTTCCCAACCCTTAAATTGAGATTTATGTATTGAGTCTAAAAAAACGAATAAAAATATTATAGGATATATAATTATAATCCCGAATATTAATAAAAGAATATTATCATCATGAGGGTCATCAGTTCTTAATAATGCTCTGATGCTTGCATTATGTTCATAAAAATAACTCAAACATAAGCTTCCTATGCAAAAAGCGACAAAAATTAAAAAAGATTTAAATATCTTTGCAAATTTAAGATTGCTTAAATGTTCATCTAAATGGATATTAAATTTTTCCATAATGTAAATTTTTAAAAAGCTATTTTATCGCGCTCATTACCTAAATCCTCATATGGAGAGCATTTAATAAAAAATCAAATTCTTTTTATGATAACCAAAATTATTGAATCTTTAATATCATTCCCAAGCTTGGGCTTGAGAATAATGGAATAATTAAATTATATTATATCTTTAAGATCAGATATTTCAATTAGACAAGAATAAATTATAAAAAATTTTCTTTTAAAAAATCTAAAAAAGGCAAAGCTGAGTTATAAAGTTTAAATATTTCTTGAGGTGTTTTTTGTTCGTAAATAAATTCAGCGAAGTTACTATGAACCAAAATATTTCTTAAATGACCTATAGAAATAAAGGATTTGATTGATTCATCTATATCCGGATTGGTTTTAATTTTACTTTCTATTTCTTTTTTAAAAACTTCTCCAAATAGACTCCAAAATTGATTTGCATTATCACCAGGATTATCTGGTTTATCTTTTTTCCCCCAAGCAAATAAAGTATGATACCTTTGGTTAATAGCTTGTTTTTGAAGAAAATGGACTATTCTGTCATCACCTGATGATTTTTTTTCTACGAAATCAGAAAGAATTTTTGTAACTTGATCTTCAAAGTAACTTCCAGCAGATATAATTAATATTTTTCTAAAATAATCATTAAAATCATTTAATAAAGAAATATCATCTGATTTTAATAAAAAATTTGAAATTGCCTGATAATCAGTATTAATCTTATCGATAGAATTCATTCTAAAACTTCTTTTGCTTTTTCAATTCGTAAAAACACATTTAAAGTACTTGCTGTACTCGTTAAAGTTGCATTAACAAAATCATCATTTTCTTTTAATCTATTTATTTTCTCTTTTGTGGTATGTTTTATTGTAAAATTAGAATTTTTATAAGCATCACAACATATAGCTACGAATATAGATTCATAAACTGAAATATTAAATCTCCCTGTTTTAGAGAAAAATATTTTTTCATCAATTGTAATTATAAAATCAGTAAATTTTTTAAATAAATCTTCTAGATATTTAATTTGATCATTCGTAAAAGATTTTGCTTCCTTGGAATATATATTAAGAAATTTCGTTAAACTTGGCTTATATTTGAACCATTTTTCTAACATTGCAAAACCTCTTAATAATATTTCAATATCTTTCATATTTAAATCGGGTATTTCACTTGGAGTTAACTTTCGCCAGTTTTTATTTAAATTGATTTTATACAACATTTCATAAAATCTTGAATGATAAAGACTCGTCCGAATCTCTTGAGGTTTTAAATTTACTTGTCCAGTATTTAAACGATTAAATATCTCAAACATCACTGAATCTCCATCGTCTGGAGAATTTTGCTTTATGATAATATTTCTTATAGTTCTTAAATCAAGTGTATCTCTATCGAGTTCTAATAATGTTGAATAATTAAGTTTATTGAATTTATTAGGTAATTCAGGTAATTGTTCAGGTAATTTAAGATTAAAATCAGTAAAATAATCATTATCAGATAATATTTTATCCGGTATTCCAGAATCAGATTCATCAAATATTTTTCTCAATTCAATTCTTTTTTCCATTTTAGGAAACCGTTTTTTCTTAAAAAAATATATCGTGAAATATCTTTGTTGACCATCTATTACTAAAAATTTATTTTTTGCTTCTTCATACAAAAATATTTGTGGGATTGGAATTCCAATTAATATTGATTCGATTAATTTCGACGCTCTCTTAATATCCCATACATAATTTCGTTGAAACCCTGGAATTTTCACTATTCCCTTTCCAATAAAATCAAACAATGTATTAATATTAAAATCGTTTGGGGAAGCAGATATATTATAATCAATATAACTTATATCTTGTTCTTGATCTTGATCATCACCTTCATATTGTTCATTATTATTCTCTTGCAAATTGATATCGGATTTTTTCATAAATATTAATTTTAATTTGGCAAAATATATTATGTCTGAATATTTTAATAAAAACTTTAGATTTAAGAAATATTTAATATTTATTCATTCAATTTATTCCTATATTCACATTTGGATCAATTTGAGCTATCAATAATTAATGATAAAAGAAATATATCCGAACTATGTTTCGATATTTCGTCTTCTCTTTTATTAAATGTATAAAAACTTATTATTTTATTAAATNNCTTATAATCAATTTATATTTAGAACTGCTTAGTATCACTTATATGACGAGAGTTTAAAATGAGTAAAGGAAATATTTTCAATTTAATTAATTTTTCACTTGACAAATAAGAATGTTTACCTTATATTGATATGGCTATATATATTATGGTTTTTTTTAATATTGCATGCTAAAGTTCTTTGACATAGACATCTCAAATAGTGAGATAGTGATTCCGGCTAAGAACATGCCGGAATGACAAAAATCAGATTAAATAGCGAAATGGTTTTCTCTGTGGGTTTCTGTGGCTTTTCTCAGAGATCTCTGTGGTATACTTTGCATTTTTTCAAAAAACCTAAATCACTGATTTTTCAATT
>PNBM01000315.1 GCA_003135995.1 Ignavibacteriota bacterium
AAATAAATCGAGAAAAGTAGATGATGCGAGTGAACTTATCGCAGATGAAAGCGTACCCATAGCAGATGCAAGCACTCCTGCAATCACCAACCCGGAAAGTCCGCTCGGCAGATTTTCGACGATAAACTTTGGAAAGATTTCATCGGAGGATGATAAATTTAAACCTGAATTATTTAAAACAAGTTGTTGAAAAGGCACACCTTTGTAAAATGCAAACAGACACAAACCGAGAAAAAGGAAAAAAGCAAATTGCAGCACGATTAATGTGGCATCGAGCATTAACGCTTTCTGACTATCACGTTTCGATTTACAGCCAAGCAATCTTTGAACAAGCAACTGGTCGGTTCCGTGAGAAGCCATTGTAAGAAATGTTCCGCCTAATACTGCACCAATCAATGTATATGGAGCTGTAAAGAAATCTACGAAACCTGTGCCAAAACTTAAGTTAATTATTTCAAATTTATTTNNAATAAATTACATCATCGAGACCATTCGGAAGAAAATGAAAAACAACGAACATGGAAGCTACTGCGCCGCCGATATAAATGAATAACTGAACAACATCCATCGTAACAACTGCTTTAATTCCGCCGAGATAAGTATAAATAATAGTTATCAAACCTATCAACGCAATACTTGTCGGATAATCCAAACCTGTAATAATATGCACGGGTATTGCGGTGGCAAATAATCTAACGCCTGAAGCAAGTACTCTTGTAACAATAAAAACTGAAGAAGTAAATTTCCTGAGATGGTCTCCGAATCGTTTTCCAAGAAAATCATAAGCGGTTTCGATTTCACCTTTATAATAGGCAGGAATAAAAATCACTGTCACAAGCATGCGCCCGATAAAATAACCGATTATAAGCTGCATGAAGTGCATATCAGTTTTATATGCCAGACCGGGAATGCTTATAAAAGTGAGTGTACTTGTTTCGCTCGCTACGATTGAAAACCCCACAGACCACCATTTAAGCTCTTTGCCTCCGAGAAAATAATCTTTTGAATCCTTTTGTTTTCGAGAGGTAAAAAATCCCATTGCAATACTGCCTGTAAGGTAAACGATAACAATTATATAATCAATCGAAGAAAAGNNAAATACTTGTAACACAAAAATGAATACGGAATACTTGATACAGGATAATGGAAAAATTAAATTTCTACTTTCTCTTTAACATAAAATCCTTTATCGTTTTTATCTATTTTTGCGGAAGATACGAAGGGGTCGTGTTCTAAAAAGATGTGCCAGTCGTTTTCTTTTGCGAGATTTAAATATTTTCTTTTCTCTTCGAGTGTTACAACCGGGAATAAATCATATCCCATAATAAACGGCAGATGAATATGAGCAGACATCGGCACAAGGTCCGCCGAGTATAGAATAGTATTTTTATCATCTGATATTTTCACAATCTGCATATTCCTGGTGTGCCCGTTTACAGGAATCAATTCTATGAAATCATCAAATTTTATTTCACCATCGAGAAGATTTAATATTTTTTTATCTGTCAGAATTTGAAAATCATTGGGGAAAAAACTTGCTTTATCGCGTTCGGTTGGATTCATTGCCCATTCATAATGTTTTTTCTGGACATAATATGTAGCATTAGGAAAAGTAACCTGTAATTTATTGTCAGCATCGACAAACGTCGAGCCTCCCGCATGGTCAAAATGCAAATGTGTAAGGATAACGTCTGTAATATCGGTCGTTTTTAATCCCTCATTTAGCAGCGACTGTTCAATTGTGTAATCGGAATAATCTACCGCGTATATTTCGTTTAATTTCTTCGATAATTTATGGCCGACTCCAACATCAATAAGAATTTTCTTTTCCCCGTTTTCAAGCAAAAGAGAATTCGTGCACATCTGAATCCTGTTTGAATCATCGGGCGGATTCGTTCTTGACCATATTGGTTTCGGAACAACACCAAACATTGCTCCGCCATCGAGCCTGAAAAGACCTGTCTTTAATATTTTTATTTTGTAATTGCCGATTTGCATATTTGTACCTATTTAATTAATAATATCAGTAAAAATACTATTCGTATTTTTAAATATCAAAATAATATATTTATTTTTTAATGTCATATAAATTTTCTGGATTCCCGCTTTCGCGGGAATGACAGAGNNCCTTATAAGTAAGGGAAAACTTTTATTTTCTTTAAAATTAAACTTAAATGATAACAAATATACCGGTTAGAGGTTCCTTATTTTTTGATAATAATTTTTTAAAAACCTTTTAATAATCTGAAAAGATCATGTGGCTTTGTAACAGCCCAGCGCGGAAAAAGACGCATAGAATAAAACGGAAATTTTTTAATCAAACTCCAGAATGAGCCTGATTGTAACGGATATTTTCCTTCCATATCATCCCTGATATCATATATCTGTTGTGTTGTCAGATGCCTTGTTTTTACATTCACTTCCCAGCAATCATATTTTGTGTAATCATTCAGATTTGTAATTAAACCTTCTTGTAAAAGTTCCTTTCTGATTGGAGTATTTGGATAAGGTGTAACAATATTAAAAGTCGGCAAATCAATTCCGATTTTTTTTGCAAATTCATAATTTGCTCTTAAAACTTCTTCTGTATCATCAGGGTATCCTAATACAAATCCGCC
>PNBM01000248.1 GCA_003135995.1 Ignavibacteriota bacterium
TATCCCGACAAGTCGGGATGCAAAGAGCGCAAAAGTCGTAGCAATTGAGCAAATCAAATCGATATTCAGACAATCTCTCCAGCGTTATAATCCATAATTTTTCAAATATTCAAATTGTACTGGCTACATCTCTCCGGTGTTTTAATCTATAATTTTTCAATTGTTCAATTTAATTCTTATCAACTCTTTCACATCATCCGCAACCTTTTTATTCTTAACCTCTATCCTTACCCCCCTGCCTTCTGCATAAACTTTTGATGATTTAATTGTATTTTTAATTTCATCGGCAATATTACTATTCAATGAATCCTTTACTGCTTTCTCACCGAATACAAAAGAAGACATAAAATATTTATCATAAGGCATCAGATAAATTATCGCTCGTTTTTTATCCTTTATTCTGCAGCTCCACCCTAACTTAGAATAATTCCATTCTTCAAACGAGTCTTTGTGAGATTTAAAAACAAATTTTATAATCCCATCCCACAAATCGAAATTTTTCCCCAATGCTTTTTTTAAATCTTCACGCTCCGGTTTTTTTCCTTTATCAGGAAACACACTTGAATTCATAAAACTGAAAATAATTCTTTAATTCTTATGAAAATATAAAATATAGATAATATATTATTTTTTCAATTACATGTGAAATTTCATGAACTGTTAAAATATTAGACAAAAAGCTCCAAAACAGGCTTAATTCTAAGTTTTTCTTGTTTGTTTTTTATTTTCTATTTTTTATTATTTGCAAAAGTATTGGATTGATAAATTTTCAAAAAATCAATATCTTTATGATTATTTAAAATTAGGTTTATATTTAATAAAATGGCAGAAATAATAGTAAAAGCAGAAAAAAGGACAGATTTAAAAAGGTCTGATTCGAAACAATTAAGGAAAGCGGGAATGATTCCGGGAATTTATTATGTTGAAGGCAGGAACATACCCATTAAAGCGAGTGAACTCGCATTAAGACCGCTTATATTTTCTTCCGAATCCCATATCGTTAGTTTACAAATTGAGGGTGAAGAAAAACCTTTTAGTTGTATTTTGAAAGACGTACAGTACGACCCGATAAAGACAAAGCCGATACATTTTGATTTATTAGGATTAAAAGAAGGCGAAACAATTACAATAGAAATTACGGTCAAGTTGAACGGTACGGCTGAAGGTATTAAAGAAGGCGGAATGGTACAGCATAATTTACATAAGCTTGAGGTTGAATGTTTACCTCAGAATATCCCGTCTCACATAGACCTGGATATTACGAATTTAAAAATCGGTGATTCGATAAAAGTCAGCGATATAAAAATTGAAAACGTCACTATATTAAATGACGAAAATGCATCAGTAGTTTCGGTAGTACCACCTGTAGTTGAAGAAAAACCGGCTGAAGTAGTTGAAGAAGCTGCAGTAGCAGAACCGGAAGTGATTTCGAAGGGTAAGAAAGAAGAAGTAGTTGACGAAAAGGAAAAAGAAAAAGAAAAGAAATAGCTCTTTCAATGTTAAATTTTAAATTAAAAGCAAGAGCTTAATTTTATTTAATAAATTTAATCTAAACTTGATTTTTAATTTTTGAAACTAATAACAGGACTTGGCAACCCGGGCAGAAATTATGAACTTACAAGACACAATATCGGATTCATTGTATTAGACTACGTTGCTTACAAACTAAATTTAAAGTTCACCCCGGGTAAAGGTCAATGGTACGAGACTTATGGAAACATTGAAGACACTGAATTCTATCTCATAAAACCCACAACGTATATGAACAACAGCGGAATCGCTGTTGAGGAATTCCTCACAAATAACGAAATCTCACCAAATAATTTACTGGTCGTTTATGACGACTTTCAACTTCCACTCGGAACAATAAGACTAAGAACCAAAGGCAGTGACGGCGGTCACAACGGCATTTCAAGCGTAATATATCACTTAAATACAATGGATTTTCCGAGAATGCGAATCGGAATCGGAAAAGATGAAACTATAATAAAAGATGAGTATATAGATTTTGTTTTAACACAATTTGATAAAGACGAAAAAGAAAAAATAAAAACTTTATTACCGAACTATTATAACTGTATATTAAGTTATATTAATGAAGACATAATGGAGACAATGAATAAATTTAACCGAAACTTCCTTATAGAAGAATGACTCATTAAGTTCCGGAAAATAAATTTAATTTTGTCGTTCTATTTTTTTCAATATCACTATTATTATTTTATAAAATTAGCTATTTTAAAAAAATTCTGTTTAATTATTCTACATATTCGGAATAATTAAATTAAATTTTTGGAGAGAACCGTTTTATATTCAACTTAGATTATTATTAACTTAAATAAATATATATGGAGCTAACTTTAATCTTTTCGGTAAGTATTTTTGCTCTTCTTTTTGCTGTGTTTTTGATTAGGAATGTAATGAAACGGGATACAGGCACAGAAAAAATGCGGGAAATTTCCGATGCAATCAAAGAAGGTGCAGAAGCATTTTTAAGAAGACAAAATAAAACCATTATTTATCTCGCCATTATTTTTGCTTTCCTCGTTTACCTTCTCTACATAGTACAAAAACCAGAAATAGCTGTATGGGCGGCAGTTTCATTTATTTTCGGTGCGCTGAGTTCGGTCGCATCAGGTTATGTAGGAATGTGGACATCAATCAGAAGCAACATCAGAACAGCTTCAGCGGCAAGAACTTCTCTTAACGGTGCGTTGCAAACCGCACTCAGAGGCGGAGCAGTTTCAGGGTTATTCGTAGTCGCACTATCATTACTTGGTGTAGTAGGACTTTTTTATATTGCAAAAACAATTGGCGGTTTCGAACCTGAAAAAATTCCATTCTACATCGCAGGATACGGATTCGGTGCAAGCTTTGTAGCATTGTTCGCACAGCTTGGCGGCGGAATTTATACTAAAGCTGCGGATGTAGGCGCAGACCTTGTCGGAAAAGTTGAAGCCGGAATTCCCGAAGATGACCCGAGAAATCCCGCAGTCATTGCGGATTTAGTCGGTGATAATGTCGGAGATTGTGCCGGCCGTGGTGCTGACCTTTTCGAATCTACTGCCGCTGAAAATATCGGTGCTATGATTCTTGCAACATTATTATATAAAGCAAACCCAACTATTTTTGGCACCAATCCGGAAGTTTTACTCGGAATAATTTTATTCCCTATGGTCGCAAGAGCATTCGGATTAATTTCATCCATCATCGGAATAATGTCAGTGAAAACAAAAGAAACCGAAGACCCGATGAATGCATTGAACAGAGGATATTACATAACGGCTATTTTGGCGATGGTTGGTTTCGGATGTGCCGCTTACTGGACGTTCGGAACAGGTGATATCGTATTAAAAGCTCCAAACGCCTGGTGGCACTTTTTCGTAAGCGGAATAATCGGCGTTATCACTTCAGTTTTATTTTTATGGATTACACAATATTATACAGAATATAAATACAAACCTGTACTCGGTATTGCGGAAGCCTGTAAAACAGGTCCTGCAACCACTATCATCGCAGGTATTGCAGTAGGTTTTGAATGCGTTGCATTACCTGCAATCGTTATCGCCGCTGCAATCATTTCATCTTATTTACTCGGAGTATCAAGCGGAATGCAAAATGCGGGATTTTTCTCAACTGCGGTAGCAACAATGGGTATGCTCGGACCTGCGGCTTACGTTCTCGCGATGGATACATTCGGACCAATTACGGATAATGCAGGCGGTATAGTTGAAATGTCACAACAGCCTGAAGAAATCAGAAAAAAAACTGACAGGCTGGATGCAGTTGGAAATACAACAAAAGCTTTGACAAAAGGATATGCAGTCGGCTCAGCCGCTCTTGCAGCATTCTTATTGTTCGAAGCATTCATAGTTGAGCTCGGTGAATACGGTATGAAAAATTTCACAGGCGTTGATATTTCCAAACCGGAAGTTTTTGTTGGTGCATTGATGGGCGGTATGCTTGTATTTTTATTCTCATCGTGGGCAATTAAAGCGGTCGGAAATACTGCACAAACTATTATCAAAAATGTACGTGAGCAATTCAAAAATAAACCCGGTATATTACTTGGAACAGAAAAACCGGATTATGCACAGTGCGTGGATATAGTTGCAAAACAGGCTTTAAGAGAAATGGTAAAACCCGGATTACTCGTGGTTTTAATGCCTGTTGTAGTCGGTTATCTTTTTAAATTATTATACAAATATGGCGTAACTAATGTATCCGGAGCGGAAGTCGTTGCCGGTATGTTATTAGTTGGAACGATTACAGGTGTTATTATGGCGCTCTTCCTGAACAATTCGGGCGGTGCGTGGGATAACGCAAAAAAATATATTGAAACCGGAATGCTCGGCGGAAAAGGCTCTGATGCGCATAAAGCTGGTGTTGTAGGCGATACAGTCGGCGACCCGTTCAAAGACACCGCCGGCCCGTCTTTGCACGTTTTGATAAAATTGTTATCGACTGTAACATTAGTCCTTGCACCGTTGTTCATTTGATTTGAAAGTTAGAAAGTTATAAAGTTTACTCTCGTTCCCAAGCCCCGGCCTGGGAACGTTTTTTTTGAATAGTATAAAATTAATTTTATGGACAAGAAAATTAATTTATACGATATTTCAATCCGAACAGAGCTTCGCTCCGGCGACATTGGCTATATTATTTATCTTCACGGGAAAATTTATAAAATAGAATATAATTACGGAATTCAATTCGAAACTTATGTTGCGGAAGGTCTGATTGAATTTTATAATAAATATAACCCCGAAAAAAACAGGGCTTGGATTTGTGAGCACAATAATAAAATAATCGGATTTTTATTATTGATGAATCGCGGGAAAGCAGCCCAGTTAAGATATTTTCTGATTAAAAAAGAATATCGCGGTATAGGTTTGGGTAATAAATTAATAAATTTATTCCTTGAATTTTTAAAAGAGTGTAAATATGAATCCGCATATCTTCTGACAACCGACTCATTAAAAGAAGCAGCACATCTTTATACTAATTACGGATTTAAACTCGTTGAAGAAATAGAATCTACAGCATTCGGAAGAACGGAAAAAGAACAGAGATATGATATTATTTGATGTCCTAAATTACGGAAAACCCCGATGGGGTTTAAAATATTTCTCACTATCCCGCTATAAACGGAAAACCCCGATGGGGTTTA
>PNBM01000175.1 GCA_003135995.1 Ignavibacteriota bacterium
GGATTTGGATAATTCTGATTTAATTTAAAACTCTTAATTTCAGATGAAATATTTTTCACTCCAACCGGTATTACTGTACCAAAATCAGCATTCGTTCTCGGACTTATTTTATAATTACTAAATGCATAATACATTATTCCCTGTACAAACGAAATTGAATCGTTTTGAGTTAATAATGTTTTGCCTGCGAGCACTCCATCCCATCCGTTCGTAAATGTATGATGTGCACCCGGAAGTAGAACCCTTGCTTCCGCATTAGTATAATCAACGACTGTGAATTCTCCATAATTTCTCCTGAATGTGGAATCTCTATAAGGTATATGCGAAAAACACGCAACACCTACATTCGCCTGTATACAGTCTATCCAAACTGGAGTATTTAATCTTACAAGAACACTTTCCCATTTTTTAATTGTCGTATCGCCGCCTTTTTTCGCATTAGATAAAACGGAAGCCGTTAAAATTTCAGCAGGCGGTAACGGATTTCCTGAGTTTAATATCTGCACGTCTGAAGGTGCGGCTGTTAAAATAGTATTCATTCCGTAAACATAAGTTACAGTTCCTCTGATTCTGACTCTTTGTCCTTTTTGTAATGCATCTGTCGGAGGTCCTGTTATCCAGATACCGCTGAAAGGACCTGTACCATTTTGAATGATAACTCTTGCCGGTTCTGAAACTGTTCCGCCAAGGCAATTTGAACCACAAACATAATTATAAAAATCTGTCGTGTCTGCAGTAACTATTCCTTCTATACCTCTTACTATNNATTTTCATAACCCGAATGTCCACCATTGTTCGGACAATACTGAACCTGCTGAACAGAAATAGAATCACTCGCTTGCACAACATAGAATAACTTTGAATTCGATGTATCTGTCGGTAATAATCTTGTTAATCCCGATTGATTAGTAGCGCTGAAGTAATATTCAACAAGATTATTCAAAGCGGTTGGCGGAATCTTAGTTGTGTAAATGTTTCCACCTGCAAGACTTAAATTTTTATTTACGAAAGCTCCGTTATTTATTCTGTAATAAACGCTTGCATTAGTAAGTGTTGTTGTAGATTGTATTGTTACGGTAACCTGCACACTGTCGGACGGTGTCGGTACACCCGGAGATTTACTTGGTCCGGAAAGTTGTGCCGGAACGCCGCCTAAACTTAAATCATTAGGATATAATGGAACGATAACGTAAGGCAACTGATTACCAAGTACACCTTCATTATTAGAATTTATGATTACACCTCTGATGTAATTTACAACTGTACCCTGTGCAGGAACTGTCCATGGCCTCAAAGTATCCTGCGGAGGAGATGGAGATGTTGAATAGAAATTTGAGAAATCTCTAATATATAATTTATTTCCGTTTGCATCAACAATGCTGAAAGGTTGTCTGTTTACTAAACCGGGACCAACCACTACATTTCTGATTTCAACATACATCCCTTCATATTTTTCACCGCCAATATAATTAATTGTTCCTCCCGGGTTTGGATAATCTCCAATTGAGAAATCAGTTATACTTACTAATTTTGGAACGGGTCTTGGAGCTGTTGTTAATGAATTAATTGTAATAGGTCCGGAAGTATCGAGGGCTATTTGAGTTAAATAACCTGATTTACTTCTGTCGAGACCTGAAACAGCCGTCGACCAAAATTCCTGAACGATACCTTTTACAGTTATTATATTACCTGTATCTAAATTTTGTAAGAATGTATTTGTGTATCTTGTAGCCTGTCTTATTACAATTCCTCCATATACTCCGTTAGCAGTATCCTGTGCGTAACATTGCCAGCTTGTTGCCCCTCTTAATAATGAATGATAGACACCACCTATCGAAACTTGTGGCGGTGCGACAACCCTGCATGTAATTTGTATAGAATCCCCAATCATCGGTGACCAGTCTTTACCATATGTTAATGAATCATTTGAAACAGTTTCTATTTGTTGAATAGAAACGGTCAACCACGTCATAACATTTGCGATGACTACATACGAAAAGAATACTATCAAAATTAGCAGAGATAAATATTTTAGTTTTTTCATAATGTGTTTATTTAATTATTAGTAATTATTTTTTTAGTATAATATTGTTTATTATCAGATTACAAAATTTGGATAATAATGTTTAAAATTATAAAATGAATAGAACAATCAATAAAATTTCAAAATCAGATTATTCTATTATTTAACAATTAGAAATTTCCCCTTTTTGATTTCGCCGGTTTTATTATCTTTTACAGTAAACAGATAAAGCCCCGTCGCAACCGATTGCTGGTCTTTCGAAATTAAATCCCATGCATGTTCTCCCCCCGCAAATTTTTGTGTACCATCAGAATAAGTCTTAAACCACTGTATGTCATTTCCATTATAAGTGCTCGCATCGTGATGCAAAATCTGTACGAGATCCCCGGATAATGACCAGATTGTGATATCACAACTTGAAGGCAAATTAAAGAAATAAATTTTTCTCAAAACTTCTTTTTGTGATCCCGAACCATCCCAGTAAGCGCTCCCATAATAAGGATTCGGATACACACCAATATCAACACTTGAATTATCCTTAGGAGGAGTTCCTACAATAACTCTTTTTGTATTAGCAAGAAGACTGCTCTCTAATGATTCGACGCCCTGTGTAGGGTCGCCTTTATCATATGCAGTAACGGAATAAATATACTGAAACCCGTTCAGTTGATTTGGAAAATCAAATTTGTACCAGTATTTATTTGTATCTCCCGGAAACGTCATCGGGGTAACATCGTTGTATTTAATAAATTTTAATCCCGTATTATTTCCATATGCATTACAGCAGGAATCAAAATCTCCGGATAATTTAAGAGCATCCTGCAAATTGAAATTTTGTGTTAAATCCGCACCTGCATTCGTTCTGTATATTCTGTATCCTTCAAAATCCTGTTTACCGGAAATCGGGTCAACGGAATATTCTGAATTATTCGACCACCATAATGTAACTTTCTTTTCGTTTATTTCAGCCCGAGTAACTGGAATATCCGGAGGAGCGGGCAGCTTATATCCATTGTCATAAGACCTTTGTGCCCAACCTGCATTTTTATATAATATTTCTCTCTGGAAATCAGTATCATACCGTGCAGGGTCGGTACCGTTTTTCTTAGCGCATACTACTGCAAATACAATATTCAGCGTATCCTGAGAATATCTCAAAGCAAACGGTGAACCATCCTGTTTTTTAAAAGGTCCGTAAGATATCAATGTTACCCTGTTTGCAGGATTCAATCTTAAATAATTAATTCTGTTAGTATCGATTACTACACCCGGAGCAAGAAAACCTTTTAACTTGCTGTATCTCTGTCCGTCATCCTGTGGTGAAAAATAAACTGGGTCGGAAGTGTTCTTAAATTGCCAGATTGTAAATTTCGAATGAACAGTTTCCAGAGTTGATTTTGGTGTTACTCCCAGTAATTTCACTCCGCAATAATTATCTGTAAATCCGGGGTCGCCATTATTATCATAAGTGTATTCCATCCGCAAAGAATCGACATAGCCTGTACCATCTTTAGAATAAAATGATGTTCCGGCACTGCAACCGGGAGTTACGTTAATATTCCTTACAACACAATCTTTCCATAAACCAACGTAAATGCTGTCTATATCCGATTTGTCTCCGTTGTATCCGACGTTAACAACTTTATAATTTAATATTACAAAATAATTTGCAAAATTTAAATTATAAGTATAAGTTTGCAGAAGAACTTTTATTCCGAGTGGACTGTGATTTTGCATTCCCGTTGTTACAGTATCGAAAAATTCACATACGAAGTCCTGATGTGAAATAGCCTGTGGACTATAAAACGGCGAAGTAATTAATGATGAACGTTCTAATATTGTAGAACCCGGTCCGTTTGAAAACTCAAATCCTTCTGTCTTAAATGGATTTGAAACATCGAGTGCCCCTGTCGTGACATAAATCGTTCCGTTTTTAATTCCTCCAAACCATAATCCTCCAAGCCATAAATTTTCTATTCCGGAGTTAGCAGGATACATACAGGAAGGCTGTGTGCCGCAATAGCCTTTCCCGATAGTTCCATAATTTGTAACAGTCATCTGAATGTTACCGACATTCGTAAATTTTGTGTTGATGTCATCCTGGATATTGGTTGGAACCGGAGAACTTGCGGAAATAATACTGATAAGAAATATCAATGAGGCGATAACAATCCCGCCTTTTAAAAAATGAAATTTTTTAAAAGTTCTGTAAAAATGGTACATTCTTAGCGTTAAAATTAATTAATATTACAACTTAAAATATAACAGAATTAATTTACTTTTATTTTTATTTAAATTCTACTTACTAATTTATACAATTAAGATAAAATTAATGTAAATTCAATATTAATAAATCTAAAAATTAATATTTTAGTCAGTATCAAGTATTCAGTATTCTATATTCTAANNTTATTTCATATAAATTTTTTTTAAATTGCTTATTATACCTTTTCAATATAAATTTGAATTGCAAATAAAATAAATTGAAATTTAAATATTTAATCAGGGAGTCATTCAGAGGATTTAATTCTGCAAAGTTATCGACAATTGCTTCGGTCTTTACAATTACATTATCTTTAATTTTGATTGCCATATACTTTACTTTATCCGTAAATTCAAATAAAATAATTAAATCTATCAGGGATAAAGTCGAAATTGAAATTTTCCTCGATGATAATATAACTCCTGATAATACGAACATACTGAAAGATAAAATACGGGCTATCGGCGGAGTTAAACAAATCACATATGTTTCCAAAGATGAAGCTGCAAAATTTTTTGAAAATGAATTTGGAAAGGATATGCTCGATATTTTCGAAGCAAATCCGCTTCCCGCTTCTCTTAAAATTAATTTATATGACGAATACAAATCTACGGAGCGAATTACTAAAATAAAAAATCAGCTCGCAGCACTTCCCGATGTTCAGGATATTGTATTCCCCGAAAAGAATCTTGAGCTTATCGAAAAGAATACTTCAGGTTTACTTTTTATTAATCTTGTAGTATTAATAATCATTACAATTTCATCGGTTTTTCTTGTTTCAAACACTATACGACTTGTTATATCTGCGAGAAGAAAAATTATAGAAACCTTTAAATTATTAGGTGCAACCAATTCGTTTATTATGACTCCTTTTCTGATTGAAGGATTTTCGCAGGGAATAACGGGTGGCATATTTGCTTCAGGGATTTTATATGTTCTTTTTTTAGTTTACTCTTCAAGGTTTAATCAGAATGATTTAAGGATAGATTTTGCCGGTTTTGAATACCTGTTCTACCTTACTATAATAGGAATCATTCTCGGTTTACTCGGAAGTGCATTTTCCGTTAATAGATTTTTGAAAAACAAAATAATTTAATATGTTAAAAGTTGGAGATAAAGCACCTGACTTTAAACTATCAGCAGATGATGGTAAAAATTATTCCCTTAAGGATTTTGCAGGTAAAAAAATTGTACTGTATTTTTATCCGAAAGACAATACTTCGGGTTGCACTGCAGAAGCTTGTGATTTCAGGGATAACATAAAATTATTTAATAAAAAAAATGCCGTCGTTATCGGTGTAAGTAAAGACAGCATAGAATCACATATTAAATTTAAATCGAAATTCGAATTACCATTTTTACTTCTGTCGGATGAAACTTTGAAATCCTTAAAAGATTATCTGGTCTGGAAAGAAAAAAGTCTTTACGGAAGAAAATATATGGGAATTGAACGTACTACTTATGTGATAGACGAAAAAGGGAAAATTAAAAATATTTATAATAAAGTAAAAGTTGACGGTCACATAGAAGAAATTTTAAATAATATATAATAATGGCTGACGAAATAATAGTTAAGCGGGTTACAAATGAAGTAGATAAGATGAAATTTATTAAGTTTCCCTGGAAGATTTATAAAAATAATCCGAATTGGGTTCCGCCTCTTATTTTTGACGTAAAAAATAATCTCGATACAAAAAAAAATCCTTTCTATACTCATTCCAAAATAGAACTTTTTCTTGCATACAGGGAAGGTGAAATCTGCGGGAGAATTGGTGCAATGGTAAATGATAATCATAACAAATTCCACGAAGATAAAGTAGGATTTTTTGGTTTTTATGAATGCATTAATGATAAAGAAATTTCAAAGGCATTATTTGATGCTGCAAGAGTATTTTTAATTTCCGAAGGAAAAAATATTATGCGCGGACCCGTCAACCCTTCTACGAACGATGAAGTANNCGCCGGTTATTCTGACAACTTATAATCCGGAATATTATAATGCATTGCTTGAAGACTATGGTTTTAAAAAAGCAATGAATCTATTTGCTTACCAGCTTACGGATGCGCTTATTAAAGATAAGGCAAGAATGGATAAACTCGAACGCGTAAGCCAGGTAGTTTTAAAAAGAGAAAACCTTAAGATAAGAAAAATTAATCTGAAGGACTTCGATAAAGAAATCAATATTCTCCACGAAATATATAATAAAGCCTGGGAAAAAAACTGGGGCTTCGTTCCAATGACTAAAGAAGAATTTATTCACGTCGGAAAAATGCTGAAAGCAATAGTCGATACTGATTTAGTTTATATTGCCGAAAGTGAAGGCAAGCCTGTTGCTTTTTCTTTAACTTTCCCGGATTTTAATGAAGTATTTATAAAAATGAACGGCAGATTATTCCCTTTCGGTGTTATTAAATTTTTACTGAATAAAAATAAGATAAAAGGTATTCGTGTATTCGCAATGGGTATAATAAAAGAATTTCAGAAAAAAGGAATTGAAGCTGTTTTCATACGGAATACTATCTTAGAGGCAATTGGAAAAGGATATCAAAAAGCAGATATATCATGGGTTCTCGAAGATAATTTGCCAATGGTACAAACTGCAGTAAACTTGGGCGCAGACCAGTATAAAACTTACCGGCTTTATGATATAGAAATATAATTAAGACAATTTTAAATTTTAAATTCGAAATTTGTTCAGGTTACATCGTTCCGCGTTGTAACCTTTTTTTATTTCACTCAATTCTAAATACATAAAATTCTAAAATGTACTTTTAATTCTATTTTCTTAATTATTAATTCTTAATTGTTTACAAGAAACTTTAAATACAAATTTTTAGTTTTAAAATTTAGTTCACCATTATTTAAAACAATTCAAAACAATTTAAGGAGAAAATTATGATTAATTTAGGAGAGCGATTTCCTGAAATCACTAAAAAAGCAACTGTTTCAATTGACTACGGAAAAGAATTTACAGATATAAATACCAATGAACATATGAAGAAGAACCGATGGATGGTTATGTTCTGGTATCCTAAAGATTTTACTTTTGTTTGTCCGACTGAAATTTCCGAATTCAATAATATGTTCGAAGAATTTAATAAAAGAAATACAGACTTGATTGGAGCTTCGACAGATTCGGAATATGTTCATCTCGCCTGGCGAAAAAACCATAAAGATTTGAAAGACTTAAAATTTCCTTTAATAGCAGATACTTCAAAATCTCTTGCTGATGCACTCGGAATACTTGAAAAGGGTGAAAAGATTGCTTATCGCGTAACCCTTATCACTGACCCGAAAGGAATTGTCAGATGGATTTGTGCCAACGATTTGGCCGTTGGCAGAAATGTAAATGAAGTTGTGCGTGTGCTCGATGCATTACAAAGCGGTGCCCTTACTCCCTGCAACTGGAAACAAGGTGAAAAAACACTTTAAAATTTGTTAATGATTANNAAAAATAAATAAATAAATAATAGTTACCTTTTTTATAAGTTGTATAAATTAATTCCAATTACTAAAAATGGAGGTAATCATATTATGCAAAACAATAAAAACAAATAGAAAAAATGTTTAAAATCTTTTTTAGTCAACCAAAGTTTGTAACAGGGAAGAGTGTAAATAATAATTTTAATTTGGAAATATCATATTTAAGATGAGATTTATGTAATCTTAAAAATATTTTAGTGTATCCATCCTGCTTGGAAATTTACTTTCATGTGCAAAATTCGACATGTACCGAAGAATTTTAATATTGACAATNNAGAATAATTAAATTATTATTAATTCATAATGGGTAATATTTTATTAATAAATTAATCTGTTACGGATAAATAGATTTTTACACAAATATCGTTCCCATTTATTCTCTTGTTATAGATATTAAATTCATTTAAAGATCTTCTCGGACTTAGATTTTTTTAAAAGCTAAATAAATTATATATTTTTCAGAATAAATTTATAATTGAATTGGGCTCTAAAAAACATATAATCATTATAATCTTAATATTTATTTCATTTATCAATCCCTCTAATGCTCAGATTTATCAACAATGGGTAACAAAATTTAGAGATGATGCCACAAATCATTGTTTTTCTATATGTACCGATTATCAGGATAATATAATTTTAGCAGGTGAGCATTTATCATCGGGTATCGGAATATATTTTACTGTTAAATTTAATAAAAATGGGATCTTGCAATGGAAAAGGTTGTATTCCGGACCTAACACTGATAGTACAGGAACTAAAGATGAAGCGATAAAATGCATATGCGATATAAATAATAATATTTATGTAACAGGTTCGAGCAAGAGTTATAATATGAATAATGAGGAGGATATAGTAACGATAAAATATTCACCGGAAGGAGATACACTTTGGACAAAAAGGTTTGATAATGTTCATAAAGCCGATAATCCGTACCGTATGTTAATAGATAAATACTCTAATATCTATATTTTGGGAGAGAGCTGGGATAGTTTATATTCTAAATACGGGATTTTAATCTTGAAATATGATTCTAATGGGAATGAATTATTTCATAAAGTATACTCGTCTTCCCATCAGTGTTATTCAACTGACATGGCTTTAGATAGTCTTGGAAATATTTGTGTTTTGGGAGAGACTATGGATGCAGCGATTATAATTAAATATTCAAATAATGGTTATCTTCAATGGTTTACGATATATGAGGAAAATTATTGGGAATATCAACCGTTAGCTATTGTTACAGATTGTTTAAATAACATATACATAACGGGTACGGTGGGATCGACTTATACAGTAGTAAATGGGAGCGCTACTGTTAAATATGATATGAATAAAAATGTTATATGGGTAAATCATTTCAATTTACATGGTGATGATTATCCGGGATATTTAACGATAGATTCTAAATCTAATATTTATCTTGATTCCAAAAATGAGACATTAAAATATGATTCTTCGGGAAAAATATTATGGATTGATACTATAAATTTTATTGGTAATACTTTTTTAGACAAAAATGACAACATCTATAAAACAAGAATAAAAATATATTTTCCTACTCAGCATAGTTCAATAGTCACATCAAAGTTAAATACGGAAAATGCAGGTATAATATGGCAAAAAGAATATTTTGCAGATACAAACTATTCTATTTATCCTACAGAATTTTATGGTTTATCGGATAATAGTAATAATATTATTGTTGATTATTTTTCTTGGTATTATCCGATACAAAATTCAGATTCAATTACGTTAATAAAATATTCAGAAATATCATATATCAATAACGGTCAGGAAACTTTGCCATCTAACTATAATTTATTTCAAAATTATCCAAATCCATTTAATCCGACAACAAAAATCAAATTCCAAATAGGAAATAGTAAAAGTCAAATAAATAAACTCCAAAATATTAAGCTGATTATTTATGATATTTTAGGAAGAGAGATCATTACGCTTGTAAATAAAAATCTTTCCCCGGGAATTTATGAAGTAAACTGGGAATCGAATGGCTATTCAAGTGGTATTTATTTTTATTCGTTAATCGTAAATGAAAAAAGAATTGAAACAAAAAAAATGATAATTTTTAAATAAAATAGGAGGGAAATGAACATACCACCTTAAGATAATTTTAAAATTTAAAAGTAAGAAAGATCCGAAATTCAAAAGTAGTGAAGTTAATAAGTAAAAATTCGAATTTTAGGAGGTTACAAACTTCTACTATAGAAAATAAGAAAGTCCAATGATTTAAAAAATAAAGGGCTTTGCAAGGTTATTTCGATTTTCGACCGTAGGAAGTAGATAAATCGAAAATTAAATACATCAGCATATATTATTACACTTTTGCATTTTTATATTGCAAGCCCTTTTATTTATAAGATACATTTTTAAAAACTTTATTTAAATTAAAAAAACAATCATTATGAATAAATTTTTAATATTACCTTTAATGATATTTGCATTTATTATATATAATAGTGCATTATCACAGGAATATACTAATTATTTCAATCCGTCTAATCAAAAAGCGATAATGGTTGATTATTCAGGATCGTACTATGGTGCTTTTATAAATTTTGCTTTTTCTGAGATCTCAACTAATCGTCTCGATCCGGTTACTACTTTGCATTTTAAGCTTGAAGTTAATACTGAATATTATAAGGAACATTATAGTTGGAATCAAAATAATGGGAATGGAAATTTTGGCAGTACGAACACATTTTATGAAACGGTTGCACCAGTTCTATATGAAGGTCAAAAAACATTTGGACCTATTTTCATGAAGTTAAATGATAATTCAAATTATAAGGATTTAGTAATAGTGAGAGCGGATGGACTACATATTTACCAAAATAATGGTTCATTTTCAAATTTTCATGTTACTTATAATAGTTCTACTACAAATTTTGGAAATTCTTTTGATGCAGGGTGCTTTTATAATGATGATACACGGGAACATTTAATTGTAACGGATGGTAATTCTGTAAAAGTTTATCGTAATATGGGTGATGGATCTCTAAATTTCACACCTTATAATTATGATATTAGTCATTTATCGAAAATAAAACTTAAACAAATGACCGATAAAAATGTTAGAATTGCACAAGATAATACAAGTGATATGGATGATTTGATTGGATATTTTTCTTATCTAACTACCAATTCAATATTTGCAGTGAAAAACAATAACAATAATGAATTTGAAGGTCAAGCTTACTTTGGTAATTCCGTTACTTATACCATTTCGGATATAGAAGTTGCTGATGTAAATAACGATGGTTATAATGACATAATTGTATGTGGTACATTAGGTTCGTCGACTGGCATAGCACAAATATTCTTGAATAATGCCGGGATTTCTATAAATTATAATCCTTATTGGAGTGTGACTGGAAATTCATTTATAGGTCCTTCGTCAAAGATTGCAATTGCAGATGTTGATAAAGATGGAATAAATGATATAATCTTCATGTCATCATTGGATGGATATACAACTCTTTTTTTAGGAAAAGATTTACCATATTCAAGTAATCCGCCTACACAAACTTTTTATGCTGCACCAACTAATAATATAGGTTTTATCAAAGCTGTAGATTTATATAATACTGGTGCTAACTCTCTAGTATACACCAAATATTATTCTCCAGTTAATCCACCTACTGTCGATTACTCGATAGGTATAATTCCTCCTCTTGTATATGATCCTCCACCATCTCCACCGTTTATTTTTAAAAAATTTGTTCAAGTAGGAAACTTTTGGCATCCAAAACTTATAATAAGTGATAAAAGTGACAGAGATATAATTCAATATCAAATTTGGAAGAGAGGGAAAGATGCTCTTGATTACATATTATTCGCGACTATTAATTCAACTCAAAAAGAATGGATTGATATGAGTGAAATTATTATTTGGGGCGAAGAAGAAGATCCATCATTCTTTAACTGTTT
>PNBM01000249.1 GCA_003135995.1 Ignavibacteriota bacterium
GATAAATTATTAATTAAACTAATATATAATGGAATATACAAGTCTGACGCGGGATGATATTTACAGGATTCAAACAAGTTTTTTAAAAATATCGGAAAAGCAGAATAAAATCGGTGAAAATTTTTATGACAGACTCTTTAAAGCAAACCCGGATATGATAAAATTATTTAAGGGCGATATGAAGGAACAGGCAAGAAACCTTATGAAAATGGTAAAAATTGTTGTTGATGGTCTGAATAATCCTCAGATAATAGTTGCCGCAGTTCAGGACCTTGGAATAAGACACTATGAATTAGGAGTTACCGTAAAAGATTATAAAATATTTGGAGATAATCTGATAGACTGTATTGAAGCTGAACTCGGTAAGGATTTTGATGCTAAGACGAAAGCTGCGTGGCAGAAACTATACTCCGAATTAGCTGAAGTGATGAGAGGAAATCAGTATAAGTAATTTTTGTTCCCGGGAATATATTATTAAAATTTTTCGGGCACATCGTTATATTCACATTTAAAACATTCAAATACACTCCAATATTTATCCGGATATTTTCTGATTTCACAGAATTGACTTGACAAATTTAATTTATAACCACATATTTGTATGGCTATTAATAATAAGGTGTTTTACTTCTCGCTTTTTGAAACTTTTTTTTATAGTTCATTTGTTCAACAATTATTAACAATTAAAACTAAAAATCATGAAAAAATTAATTTTTTTGTTTTTATTTTTTGGTTCTTTTTCGATTAATTCTTTCGCTCAGAATAATGATGACATGAAAAAATGGATGGATTATATGACTCCGGGCAAAGAACAACAGGACCTTGCAAAAATGAACGGCGATTGGGTTTATACTTCGAAATTCTGGATGGACCCGAACGCTCCGGCACAAACTTCAGAAGGTTTAGCTACATGTGAAATGCTTCTTGGAGGCAGATATCAGCAAATGACGGTGACAGGGAAAATGATGGGAATGGATTTCAGGGGAATCGGAGTTACCGGCTTCGACAATGCTAAGAAAGTGTGGGTTAGCAGCTGGATAGATAATTTCGGCACCGGGCTGATGTACATGGAAGGCACATATGATGACGCCTCTAAAAAAATTGTATTTACCGGAAATATGGTTGACCCGACGAGCGGAAAAGATGTGGCTGTCAAACAAACTGTTAAAGTCTTAGATGATAATAATGTTCTTATGGAAATGTTTGATAATTCTCACGGGAAAGAATTTAAGACTATGGAAATTAATTATACGAAGAAATAATATTTTCTGAATACCTGAATTTCCATAATTTTAAAATTTAGGAGTTATCCGGAAACAGGATAACTCCTTTTTTTGAATCGGTTTTTGTAAACAACATAAATGTTGTTTTACATATCCGGACTTGATAAAGCTTTCCTTTGCGTTCAAAACTCTTAATTCGCTATTTCGCATTTCACCATTTCGCTAAAATTTATCGTTTTCACACAGTCTCTCCCGTGTGGAAACGAATTTACAAATTTACCTTTTATTCAAATAATCGTCTTTTTCACAAACTTCATCTATATTTTTATTAAGAGTTTCATTTTGAAATTTTTCTTTAAGATAATTCATATATTCAAGTGTTTTTTCTACACCCCATTTATTTTCATGGTATATACTTACGACTGTATATAAAAGATCCTTACAAAATTTCGATTTGGTATTTTTTTCGATGAAAAATTCAATTTCTTTAATTGTTGTTGTATCATATTTATATTTAAATAAATTCCTTGTATAATAAAAATGTTCGAGTGCAAATTGTGTAAATCTCGAATTTGGATATTTGTATAAAATTACAGATGCAGTATCTGTGCAGGCTTGGAGTTTTTCTTTATTATTGGGTCCTTTGGCATCCTTAAAATATTCGTTTAATTTTAGGGCATCATTGAAAGCCGGGATCTCCGATTCTTTTATAGGTAAGACGGTGAATTTTATCGTATTAGAACTTACCAATGCTTTTTCAATAAATTCACTGTACCTGTATTTCAAAGAAATCCTATATGTTCCTTCGCTGAAATAATTGCGGAAAAAAATATCTCCCGGTCCTGCATAAAAACTAAGTTCGTCTTCGGTATCAATAGTATCACCAGGGTATAGTATCTTATATGGAAATTCCCCATGCGAAATACCAAGTTTATTAGTTTTAAGCTTTTGACCCTTTTCATTAAATACGTCCATTCTGGATGACATTGAATTGATGTTGAAATTATTTAAAAATACAGTGTCACTTTGCATCCCTATATTGATAAGCTTTACTTTAAAAAGCACATCTTCTGCATATTCATATTCATTTTTATCGGTACTGATTATTAATTTGTATTTGTGATCCTGAGAAAATGAGTTGTTATAAAATATTACAGAGAAAGCAAGTATTATAAAAAAAATTAAATTTTTCATAATATAAATATTCTTTTTTTTGAGTTCTTTTTTAGAATAATAATTACATAATTAATAAAACATTGTTGAATTATCAAGTTAATTCAATAAGCGGGATTGAAGAACGTTATAAAAAAAAACGTTCCCATACTAAAGCGTGGGAACGAGATATAATCTTAATACACTTAATAACCTAATAACTATCTACATCTGCACTTTATAGCTGTTCAGTGCCTTCATATAATTTGCACGCTCGAATGCTGCCGGGTCTGCAACAGAACGCTGACTCATACTTCCTTTCATAATCCGGATTGATTCGTATTCGTTTTCTTCCATCCATTTTTCTAGGTCCTTAAGAATTTCAGATATCCTGTTATATCCGTTTTCAAGCAATTCGGAGCATACCATCGCTACGTCTCCGCCCACCAGCATAACTTTCAGAACATCGAGGTGATTATGAATTCCGCTTGTCGCAGCCATATTACCTTTTATTCTTCCATACATTGTTGCAATCCATCTTAAGGGAAGTCTTAATTCCCAGCTTCTGCTTAATTCTAAGTTAGGAACGACTTCAAGATTTTCAAGGTCAATATCAGGCTGATAAAAACGGTTGAATAATACAAAAGCGTCGGCTCCCGCATCATCAAGTTTTTTAATTATATTTCCTGTCGAAGAAAAATAAGGACTTAATTTCATTGCAACCGGAATTTTAATCGCTGATTTAATTGCTTTCAAATCCCGCACATAAATTTCTTCAATCTTCGAACCTTCATCATGTATGTTTGAGGGAATATAATAAACATTTAATTCCAGTCCATCGGCTCCTGCTTCTTCTATGAGTTTTGCGTATTTCATCCAGCCGCCTATCGAAACACCGTTCAGACTTCCGATTATCGGAATGTTAACAGATTTTTTCAGTTTACTAATATGCTCAAGATATTCTTCGGGTCCGAGATTGTATTCTGCCGCTTTCGGGAAATAACTAATTGCTTCTGCAAAACTTTCCGTACCGTAAGTCATGTAATGGTCTAACTCTCCGGCTTCAAATTCGATTTGTTCTTCGAATAATGAATAAACTACTACAGCCGATGCTCCCGCATCTTCCAAACGTTTAACCGAATCAACAGTTTTAGATAACGGTGATGATGAAGGAACTATGGGGTTTTTTAAAGTTAAACCCATATATTTTGTCGTTAAGTCCATAATTATAAATTTAAAATTAATAAAAATCGTATTTCATGAAGCAGGAAATTGCCGTGATATTATATTACAACAATTCCCGCTTTAATAAAATTTATTTCGCGTCACTGCTAAGTTTTTGATATATCAGCCAGCGTTCATTCACATCCTCCTGAGCAAGTTTGAGTAATTTTTTCGCGTGCTCCGGATGTGATTTAGTCAGCATCTTATATCTTGTTTCCTTATAAGCATATTCTTCAAATGTAATCTTCGGAGCACCGGAATCCAGCTTGAGCGGATTCTTACCCTGTTTTGCCAATTCAGGATTTCTTCTGAATAATATCCAGTACGCTGAATCAACTGCCGCTTTCTGGTTTTCAATTGCCTTCGACATATTAATACCGTGTGCGATGCAATGTGAATAAGCAATGATAATAGATGGTCCGTCGAATGCTTCAGCTTCGAGAAACGCTCTCAGGCATTGAGTATCATTCGCACCCATCGCGACTTTTGCAACATAAACATGTTCATAATTCATTGCCATCATGCCTAGATCTTTTTTAGGAACCGGTTTTCCTGAGGCGGCAAATTTTGCAACCGCTCCAAGTCCTGTTGATTTTGACATCTGCCCGCCAGTGTTGGAATAAACTTCAGTATCGAGCACAAGAATATTTACGTTTTTTCCCGATGCAAGAACGTGGTCTAATCCGCCGTAGCCGATATCATAAGCCCATCCGTCACCGCCGATTATCCAAACATCTTTTTTGACGAGATAATCCGCAAGGCTTAATAAATCTTCGGCTTCATGTGAATCCATTTTTTTCAATAAATCTTTCAATCTTGCAACTCTTTCTCTTTGTTCAAAAATTCCTGATTCATCTTTTTGGTCCGCATTTAAGATTTCATCAGCTAAACCGTCACTCAATTTATCTTTTAACCTTATCAAAAGTTCTTTCGCATATTCATTATGTTTATCGAGTGAAAGTCTCATACCCATTCCGAATTCTGCATTATCTTCGAAGAGTGAATTTGACCATGCCGGTCCTCTGCCTTCTTTATTTACAGCCCATGGAGTAGTCGGAAGATTTGCGCCGTAAATCGATGAACAGCCCGTTGCGTTTGCGATGATAGCCCTGTCTCCGAATAACTGAGACACAAGTTTTACGTATGGAGTCTCACCGCATCCTGAACAAGCACCCGAATATTCAAAGAGCGGGAGAAGGAACTGACTTCCCTTTACGGTAGATACACTGATTTTACTTCTGTCCATTTCGGGAATATTAAGGAAAAATTCATAATTTATTTTTTCCGGTTCACGTAATGGTAACTGCGGTGCCATATTAATAGCTCTGAGCTTTACTTCGCGTTTGTTTTTGGCAGGACAAATATCAACGCATAATCCGCAGCCCGTACAGTCTTCAACAGCCACCTGAATTGAATAGGCAGTACCTTCTTCGAATTCTTTACCTTTTGCTTTCATTGATTTGAAAGTAGGGGGCGCATTTTTTAATAATTTTTCGTCATAGGCTTTTATCCTGATTGTAGCGTGCGGACAAATAATGGCGCACTTACCGCACTGAATACACCATTCTGCATCCCATACGGGAACTTCCTGTGCAATATTTCTTTTTTCCCATTGAGTCGTACCTGATGGGAACGTACCGTCGACGGGCATTTCACTTACAGATACGTCATCACCGTCTCCTGCCATAATTTTTGATAATGTATGCTTAACATAATCCGGAGCTTTTTCGGATACTATCGGCGGCAATTCGATATCGCTTAATTTTACATTCGTTAAATCTATTTTATACAGATTTGCCAGCGTCTTATCGACTGCCTCATAATTTTGTTTTACAATATCATCACCTTTAGCACCGTAAGTTTTTTTAATAGATTTTTTAATCTGTTCAATCGCTTCGTCTTTCGGAAGCACGCCTGATATTGCGAAGAAGCAGGTTTGCATAATTGTATTTATCCTTGAACCCATCCCTGTTTCCTTTGCAACAGCGTAGCCGTCGATGATATAGAATTTCAGTTTTTTTGCGAGAATTTGTTCACAAACTCTTTTAGGAATTTTGGAGAAAATTTCTTCCTTGCTATAAGGAGTGTTAAGCAGAAACGTTCCGCCGTCTTTAATATTTTTTAACACATCAAATTTTTCAAGTAATACAAAAAGATGGCAGCCAATAAAATCAGCCTTTTGTACCAGGTAAGTTGATTTAATAGGTTTCTTTCCAAACCTTAAATGTGAAATTGTAGTCGAGCCTGATTTTTTTGAATCATAAACAAAATATCCCTGTGCATAATTTTCAGTTTCTTCGCCGATAATTTTTATAGAATTTTTATTCGCTCCGACCGTACCGTCAGCACCAAGCCCGTAAAATAAGGCGCTCACCATATCTTCGGGTGCAGTCGTAAATTCCTTATCGAATTCAAGACTTGTAAATGTGACATCATCATTTATACCAACGGTGAAATGATTTTTCGGTTCATCTTTTTTCAGTTCATCAAAAACACTTTTGACCATAGTTGGAGTAAATTCTTTTGAAGATAATCCATACCTGCCTCCGATAATTTTCGGCATTTTGGCAAAAGGCGGTTTTGGTCCTGACATTTCTTCTGAAATAGCTGTGACCACATCAAGATATAAAGGTTCGCCAAGTGAACCAGGCTCTTTTGTCCTGTCGAGAACGGCAATTTTTTTAACACTTTTTGGAATTGCACCGATAAGATGTTTCACGGAGAACGGACGGAACAAGCGAACTTTAACGATACCGATTTTTTCGCCGGATTTCTTCATAAGATATTCAACAGTTTCTTCTGCTGCTTCGGCGCCTGAACCCATTAGAATAACTATTCTTTCTGCATCCGGAGCTCCATAATAATCAAACAGGCTATATTTTCTTCCTGTAAGTTCAAAAAATTTATTCATTGCATTTTCAACTATACCAGGGCATTCATTATAAAATTTATTAACTGTTTCCCTTCCCTGAAAATATACGTCAGGATTTTGTGCGGTGCCTCTGATAAAAGGATTATCAGGAGACATTGCTCTTTTGCGGTGTTCCTTAACATATTTATCGTTTATCATAGCTTTCATATCTTCAACTGTAAGTTGTTCGATTTTCATTACTTCATGCGATGTTCTGAATCCGTCGAAGAAATGTAAAAATGGAATTCTCGATTCGAGAGTAGCCTTTTGGGCAATTAAAGCGAAGTCCATAACTTCCTGAACAGAGTTTGAGCAAATTAATGCGAACCCGGTCTGTCTTGTTGCCATAACGTCGCTGTGGTCTCCGAAAATTGATAATGCCTGTGCTGAAATTGACCTTGCGGTTACGTGAAATACGGTAGCTGTTAATTCTCCTGCAATCTTAAACATATTCGGAATCATAAGAAGCAAACCCTGTGAGGCTGTGAAAGTAGTGGTCATTGAACCGCTCTGCAATGCACCGTGTACTGCACCTGCGGCTCCACCTTCACTTTGCAATTCTGCTACAACCGGAATTGTTCCCCAAATATTCTTTCTGTTTTCAGAAGACCACGCATCTGAAAGTTCACCCATTGGTGATGAAGGAGTAATAGGATAAATCGCAATAACTTCATTCACCTGGTGCGCAACATACGCCGCTGCTTCGTTTCCATCAATTGTGACTTTTTTTCTTTGCATAATTTTTAATTTATATTATTAAATAATTTCTTAAAATTTAATTCTCTCTCCAATGCAAAAACATTGTTGGATTATATTTTTATTTCTCCCCTGTTTGTTAACGGGATGAATTTATTTCTTTCCTATCCTGTTTTCAAGCTTCTTTTCTCTTCTCTTCAGTTGTTCCGATAAATATTTCATAAACTTCAAAGCAAGCTTCTTATCTTTTACGAATAAATCAAAAAAATCTTCTTTGGAGAGCTTGCAAACTTTGGAATTTTTAAAAACCTTGGCGGATGTGTTATGTACTTCTTCGGTAATCAATGACCTGTATCCGAAAAGTTCACCCGGCTCTACAAAATAAATTTCTTTTTTATCGCCTTCCTTGCTTTTACTTATAATTTCTATGCATCCGTCATAAAGTATATAAACACCTTTGGGTTTATTTCCTTTTTTGTAGACAAAATCATTTTTTTTCAAAATCTCAACTTTTTTTAAATTATTTACGAAAATAATTTGTTGTAGTAAAAAATGATTCTTTACGAAGCAATTTTCGTTTTTACATTTTTGACAATCTGGATTCACTATTTTATATAAATTTTACTTTCGATAAATATACCTAAATTTATATAATTCGGGTATGACGAGTATTAGTTAATAAACTGATAAAAGTCATAAATCACTTTGCCTGTAAAATAAAAATTGTTTTAGTTATCTTAAGTGTCTTTTTTTTAATTTTGTAATACATTTATAAATTTAAAAAGAATAAATATGTCTAAAAGTCAATTAGAAGAACAAAAAGATAAGCTTAAAAAAATTAATGATGTATTTAAGCTGATTAGAGAAAAAGATATAAAAATGATAGACCTTCGCTTTACAGATTTGCCCGGTCAGTGGCAGCATTTTTCAATACCGGCCGCGACTCTAAGCGAATCAAGTTTTTATGAAGGATTGGGTTTTGACGGTTCTTCGATCAGGGGCTGGAAAGAAATTAATGAGTCCGATATGCTTGCTGTTCCCGACGCTTCAACGGCACTTATAGATCCGTTTATAAAATTCAAAACCCTAAATATGCTTTGCGATATTATGGACCCTATCACAAAGGAATTTTATAGCCGTGACCCCCGTGTGATTGCTAAACGTGCGCAGGATTATTTACTTTCAACCGGTATTGCTGATACAGCTTTTTTTGGACCTGAAGCGGAATTCTTTATACTCGACCACGTAGCATATAACATTAACGAATATTCAAGCTGGTATAGAATTGATTCAAGGGAAGGTTTCTGGAATTCGGGAAGCGAACATGAAGCAAATTTAGGCCATAAAATCAGGGTGAAAGAAGGATATTTTCCTGTTCCGCCCGCAGATTCAACAAATGATATCAGGAATATGATGGTTGAATATTTGCTCAATGCCGGAATCGAAGTCGAAACACAACATCACGAAGTTGCTACAGCCGGACAATCCGAAATAGATATAAAATATACTAATATGCTTCAGTGCTGTGACAATCTGCAGATGTTTAAATACATAGTGAAAAATACAGCAAGAGAAGTAGGAAAAACGGCTACATTTATGCCTAAACCGATATTCGGTGATAATGGAAGCGGAATGCACACGCACGTTAGTTTGTGGAATGATGGAAATCCTCTTTTTGCAGGTGATAAATATGCAGGATTAAGTCAGATGGCATTGTACTTTATCGGCGGACTTTTGAAACATGCACCCGCATTGCTTGCATTTACAAACCCGACTACAAATTCTTACAAGAGACTTGTTCCGGGATATGAAGCACCAATCAATCTTGTTTATTCATCGCGTAACAGAAGTGCGGCAATAAGAATACCTATGTATTCTGCAAATCCCAAGACTAAAAGAGTTGAATTCAGATGCCCCGACGGTACGGCAAATCCGTATCTTGCCTTCCCTGCAATACTAATGGCAGGTCTCGATGGTATAATAAATAAAATTGACCCGGGTGACCCTCTCGATAAAAATATTTATCAGCTGGAAGAAGAAGAACATAAAACCATAAGACAGGCTCCTTCTAACTTTGAAATTGCTCTTGAAAAACTCGGAGAAGATAAAGACTTTCTGAAACAAGGCGGAGTGTTTACTGATGAACTTATCCAAACCTGGATAGATTACAAAATGGAAAAAGAAATTAAGGAAGTTCAGTTAAGACCTCACCCATACGAATTTCATTTATACTACGAAGTATAATTCTTATTTTAAAAGCCCCGGTATGTTTTTATATCGGGGCTTTTTATGTCTAAATATAAATTTTATCTATGAAAAATGATTATATTCTTTCCAATCCTATAAGTGCTTTTTTGGATAAGCCAAAAGAAGATTTCACGAGAGAGGATTTGATTAAAGTTATTAAAGAAAAACAAATCGAAAGAATAACATTCCATTATACCGCACTCGACGGAAAATTAAAAGAATTGAAAATTCCCATCCCTGCAAAAATAAATGCTGAAATTGTATTATCCGAAGGTGAGAGAGTCGATGGCTCGTCTTTATTCAAGGGTTTAATTGACTCCGGTTTGTCTGATTTGTATATTGTTCCTGTTTATAAATCAGCTTTCTTTAATCCTTTTTATTCCGGAAGTCTCGATTTTGTCTGCCGGTACTTAAATGGTAACGGAGAACCTGCGCCGTATGCACCGGATAATATTCTCGGGAATGCACATCGTTTATTAAAAAAAAATACGGGACTTGATTTATTTGCACTTGGCGAAATCGAATTTTATTTGTTTTATAATGATGAAACAAAAATGTATATGCCGAGACGTCAGAAGGCATATCACATATCTGCTCCTTATTCCAAAACAGGAACGGTACTGGCTGAAATGTTAAAGACCCTGACTCAAATCGTCGGGGCTGTAAAATATGCACACAACGAAGTCGGATTCATTGATAAAATTGAAAGCAATTTTAAAGAATTGAACGGAAAAACCGGCGAACAGCTTGAAATAGAACTTCTTGCAACACCTGTTGATGAAACCGCAGATAACATCGTACTTGCGAAATGGCTCATTCGAAATATTGCTTATAAAAATGGCTTGCTCGCAACATTTGCGCCTAAATTAGAGGATGGCGATGCGGGTAATGGAATGCACGTACATATGAAACTTTTTAAAGATGGAAAAAATGTGATGGTTAATGGTGAAGGCGTCTTGACCGAATACGCAAGAAGACTTATCGGCGGTCTGTGCAGGTATTCAAATACACTGACGGCATTTGGAAATACAGTTAGTTCATCGTATTTAAGATTAGTACCCGACCAGGAAGCGCCGACAAAAATTTGCTGGAGTGATTCTAATAGAAGTTCAATGATTCGCGTTCCGCTCGGATGGTCAAAGATAAAAAATCTGGCTGCTTGCGTCAATCCCGGGCTAAACAGCGAACCGCTTAAAATAGAAAGTATGCAGACGGTCGAAATCCGTACTCCCGATGGCAGTGCTAATGCGCATCTCTTGCTCGCCGCATTAACTCTGGCTGCGGAATGGGGATTAACAAACGATAAATCTCTCAGCCTCGCTGAAAAATTATATGTTAAAGGAAATATTTTTAAAGATAAATCCCTGTTTAAAGATTTACCCGTACTGCCTGCAACTTGCTCGGCGTCTGCGGATATATTACAACTTAAACGGGCTGAATATGAAAGAGAAAATATTTTCACACCGAGTATAATAGATTTCACAATAGATTCTTTGAAATCGGAAAAAGATGCAGACCTGCACAAGAAACTTGCAAAGCTAAAAGGAGCGTCAAGAGAGAAATTTATTAATAAGCTTATTCAGAAGGATATTCATAAAAATTGAAAAACAGGTGGTTAGTAATTGGTGTTTAGTGATTAAAAGTACATACAATATTCGTTTTACAAACGGAGTAGCTTTTAAAATTCTTATTGACATAATTTTATTGAATCCTGAAGGGATGAAATTATTGTAAAAAGAGAAAAGTCAAATTTAACAACCCCGAAGGGGTGAAATTATAATTCCTATATTCGATTTTATTAAAATTTATAATAATTATTTTATATAAAATTGCCTGTCAAATTATCGGTAGCGGAATAAATTGATTTCAAATATATTTGTAATAAAATACAGGTATAATTAACCACGCTAGAATTTTTTTCTTATTTTTGCAGATATGATTCTTATTATTGATTAATTAATATTCTTGTTCAGATGTGATTCTAGTTATTGCTCAATTGCCACGAGCTTTAGCTCGTGGATTAGATTATCTCAAATTGGGCTTTAGCCCAAAACTTATAAAACAAAAATATTTATTTCCATACGTTAACATATTCTTCATAATGAAAAAAGTCTTTACTCCCGGATGTGCAATGCGTTTATATAAACCCGAACTAGGTGATAAATTATACAAAATTCTAAACGATAATTTACTCAACATCGGCGAATTACAAACCTGCTGCAAACATGACCCCTGCTTCAGCTCCGAAACGCAGGTTATTAATATCTGCCCGGGTTGTGACAAACGATTCAGAAATGATTATAAAAATTCTTCTACAATATCTCTTTGGGAAGTTCTTGTAGAAACCGATTTCTTCCCTTTTCCCGATTACAAAGGAAAGCAAATGACCATCATCGATGCCTGCCCTACGCGTGACCAGGATAGAATTCACAATGCAATCAGAACTTTAGCGAATAAAATGAATATCAATTTCATCGAACCTGAAAGCACGAGAACCAAAAGCATTTGCTGTGGCGATAGTTTTTACGGAGAGATTCCTGTTGAAAAAGTCGAATTACAAATGAAAAAACGAGCATCACAAATGCCCGTTGAAGATGTAATTGTGTATTGCATATCCTGCACGAAAGCAATTTTCATAGGCGGAAAAAAACCTCACTATATGGTTGACCTTTTATTCGGAGAAGAAACCATTCCAAAAACATTAGACCTTGACCTGTGGCACACCCAGCTCGACGAATACATTGCCGCACATTAAATAAAATTACTATTTATTTCTCATAATTTTTTTTAATTGATCTCAGTTTTGAACTGTATTCCTTTAGTTCTTATTTATTTTTTATTTTCTATTTTTTATTTTNNATCAGCCATTGCGCTAAACCTACATACCCGATTGCTTTAACATCAGTTGGCGGAGGTCCAAACAGATTCATAAAATAAATTATAAATAAAAAAGCAATAAGACTCCAAAAGGCATATATGCCAATTTTATCTTTTGGTTTTGTGACGGAAACATATATGTAAATGCCGGCTGCAAAGATTATTATTTCAAGCGGGATCTCGATTGCAGGAAAGTTCCATAATCCGAAACCTTCCATAGGATCATTCGGATATAAAGGCAGGTCCGGACGATGCACAAAAAGGTCAAGCACCCAGTGACTCATAACAAGAGCCCCGAGTACAATTGAATTTTTTACTTTACCTTTTATTAAGAAATAAATTGACCCGAATATCACACTCCATATAAATGCATATAATAAGCTGTGACTGAAAGGATAAAATTCAAAATTCAGCGGCGTTAATTTTGTATCGCCCGGATTTAATTTTACTACCTCTATATTCAGAATCAAAAAAATCGGCCAGACAAGGTCAAGCCATTGCGCCGCCATAAATAACGTTCCGAGCGAAACTTCCTTGCAGGGCTTTTTACCGGCAAGACCAACTCCGAAATGTCCTATAAACATATTGATTAATATTGGTTTATATAATAATTATATATTTTTATTAAACAAAAAACAATTTAGAAAATTTCATTTTTTCGAGCCGAATAAAACTTTAAATAATATCTTTTTCATATATTATGCACAGCCATCAAATTCAGCCCATAAATCAAATATTATATTTTAAAATCAAAAACTATACCACAGAATTCATTCTGAATAAAATGCATTCAATACACGCAAAATGTTCTTGACATATTGATAAAGTACAATTATATTAACATTAAATTAGCGAAAATTGCACCTGTCAATCATTCGGCAATTTCCGGAGGGAAATAAAGGCTTCANNTAGTAAAATATTTATAATGCATTTCAATCCTTTGTGTTTTTGAAGAGTATATTAATTTTATATTAGTATTCGTGTTTACCAAATAGAAATTTTCAAAATAATTTATTTAATTAAATAAAACATGAATAAAATTAAAAAACCCCGTATAACAAAAAAAAACAAACCTAAAATAAAAAAAAACATGCAAAAAACAACTTTGAATTTCACTTTCAAATTACAGCCTCAAATGGTTGTAACTACTTTAACAGTTGAGGAATCATCTTTAGAAAAGAACGATTTAGAAAAAATGCGTTCTGAATCAGACCACAATACAATCGAAGGAAAAATAGATTTTGATATAGTAAGTATATCGGATCTAATCACAATAAGTTTAGAGGGCGTTGGGGCCGGGTTAAGTTCAAATGGGTCATTAACTGTTAATTTTACGTATAATGGTAAAAAACTATTCGCTGATGATAAAATAGTCTATGCGGATTCTGGTAAATTTGAAATGTTCGAAACTGATATAAAATTACCTTAAAATACTTTACAAATATTTATTAATTAATCAAAATATATTTATGAAAAAATTTATATTCATATATATTTTATTTGTTTTTATAAATAATATGCACGCTCAGGGCTTAACCCAAAGTGCTGATGCCAAAAGTACAATCTATTTCAAAGGAACAAATATAAATATTGATTTAGGAAAAGCTGATCTCAGTTTTGGCTTAAATAATCTTGATGCTACAATAGGAGATCCTTCCAAAATATTCTGGGGATTCGGTGTAAAAGCAAAAGACGAAGAAGGAATCGGGAATCTTTTTAGCAATGGAGAACTTGTACCTTTTGGAGCTTTTAATTGTTATTTCGGGTGGTCATATTCAAACACTGTAATCCCCCATTATAACGAAATAGAAGCGCAACTTCTTGAGCAAAGGACTCAAATAAAAAATGAAAAATATAAATTACTTCTTAATAAGACAGAAATTAATATAGAAAATATTTCAAACGATGATTCTATGTTATATAATTTAAAACACTCGTTACTTAAAATATTGAATTCGGAAAATTTCAACGAATCTGAGTTCTTTGATACCCTTAAATTACGTGATGATAAGAATGATTCTTTCAATTCACATGTTGATAGTGCAAAAAGGAAAATCAGAAATTCTTATGATTCTCTAAATATATCATTAAAAACTATTTATCAACCCAAAATAAAAGAAATTGATTCTAAAAGAAAAATCTATAAAGACGCTTATAAAGATATCCCTTATTTTCAATTATTATTTTTTGGGTTTGGCGAAATCAATGCCATGAATTTCAAACATTTTACAAGTTTCGATTCATTAAATTTGAATAATAGTTTTAACAGTGAATATTTTAGAGGGGGAAAAATAGGGCTTGGAATTAATATGCAATATGGAAATTTCTTATTTGGTTTGACTTATGATTATATAAAAACTAATAATTTTAATTTATTAACAAAAAAAGATTTCACACTAAGACAAACTTTTAATAGTGGAAATTTAACATTAATTAATGAAAAAAAAATAGAAGCATATTCAGGCGATTATGGCGATGTAGAAATTAATGATTTAAATTTTGACTTCATTTGGAATCTAAAACTTGATGAAAAAGCCACAAATCATATTTTAATTAATCCTTATATAAGGTCACAATTATTTAGTAGAAATGAAAGTCTTTTACCAAACAAAATGGATATTGGTTGCGGGTTTTATTTTTTCCAACAGACTGGAAAATTCCTTGGGGGATTGTATATTGAGCTTCCTGATGTATTTAATGATTACGAAAAAGTTAAACCTATTACAGAACAAGACTTAAGAGAACCTTTTAAAAGACTTACATTTGGAATTGTAGGGAAATATTCATTTAATAGTCTTTTAAACTCATTTTGATAATAACTAATAATTTTTTAAAGAATTAATTTACAATATTATATATTATGGATTTCTTATCGTACATAAATAAAATTATTCATTATATCTCAATTATTTTACGAGATTCAAAAATTTTAACTAATTTTATTATTATATGTCTTTTAATTATCACTTTTGTGTATTTTGGAATATTATTATTTAGAAACGAAGATTTTTTTGTTGAAAAAAACCTTAAAATTGGAGGGGCTTTTTTAATAGCAATATTGTCATTATTTAGCAATAGTGAAATTGTCTATGTTATAGCAATTTTTATTATTGCTACATTCATTACCAAACTAGATTTCCTTGAAAATTTTGCTGCAATAATTTGGAATAGAGCTTTTGTCTATGATTATAGAAAAGCTACACTTATTCCACAAAGCAAAGATGAAATAAGATTAAAGTCTGAAAAGAATCTTTTGTTTTCAAAAAGATTATCTTTTTCAGATAATATTAATTTTAATAAAGATTCATTAATAAAATTTGAAGATTCGGTAATGAAAAAATTGATGTCATTTGATTTTATTGGGAATGTTAGAAGGAATATCAAATTAAGACTTGGATCCGGAGCCACATATTATTTCGATGCTTTAATATCTTCATCTGATTTTGAATATATTGTGGAAATAAAATATCTAAAATCAGATGATCCCATACTAAAAATCAAACAGAAATTAGCTACAAATATTGACGTTTTAGATAATTACTATAAGAATAAAAATATATTTAAATTTATTTCGGCTATATTAATTGTACCTTCTACTTTTAATTCCGCAAAAACTGATGATAATATATTTATTTTGAAATATAATGAACAATCCAATACTTTTGAAAACGAAAATGAATTTACAAGTTGGTATATTGATAATCTTTTTGAGTAATTTTATAATAAATATTTATTCGAATTACATGTAATTTCCTGTTTGAAAATTCAATACTATTTCAAGACTAAGTATTTTATTTTCCCAAATTCATTTTAACTCTCGCTACCCCTCCAGCGTCCTGAAATTATTTAACAGTTTAATTATGACAGAATCTTCCGGGTAGGCGGAATTTATTTTTTCCAGTGCATAGATTGCCTTCTTATAGTCTTTAGAGTCGTCATATATTTGAATGAGCGTTTTATATGTATAATAATCACTGTTCAGAAATTCATCCTGATTTAGTTTATCTAATATCACTTTTTCGATTTTCGGAATTAATTTTTCAAAATCAGTTGTTCTTTTTGATGATGCATAAAAATTTTTCATATTATAATACATAAAATTCGCGGGAACAAAGACATCAACCTCAGCTTTTCTTCCATCTGCGCAACCCGGCATATCATAAAATTTGCATAATGTTTTTATCCGTTATATTTGAATTGAAATAATAAATAATGGTTACAATATTAAATAAAATATAGAATATTGAAATGAGGAGAGTATTTATAAAAATAATATCCTTTTTAACATTATTTTTTCTTTTTATAACGTCTGCGAATTCTCAGTTCGTCGACTTCGGAAGAAATAAAGTACAATATTCAAACTTCGACTGGTACGTTTTAACTACCGAACATTTTCAAATACATTATTATAAAGAGGAAAAGGAACTTGCCGAGCAGGGCGCCTTCTTTGCCGAAGAAAGCTATAAAGTCTTACAGCAAAAATTTAAACACAGCCTGATCGATACCGTTCCTCTTATATTTTATTCTTCCCCGACACATTTTAAACAAACCAATACTACAGAGGGTCTCATCCCGGATGGTGTCGGCGGTTTCTTTGAATTCATTAAAGGCAGGGTTGTTATCCCGTTCGATGGCTCGCTTGGAAATTTTAAGCACGTAATCCGGCATGAACTCACGCACGTTTTTATGATAAGTAAACTCACAAGTGATTTAAAACTGCACGGTATTATTTCCGACCGTGTACTTCCCCTTTGGTTCACGGAAGGTCTCGCTGAATATTTTTCAACCGAATGGGATATGCAGGCGGAAATGGTAATGAAAGATGCAGTATTGAATAACTATATCGTGGGCTTGAGCGACTGGGAAGAATTTTTTGGTACATTCTTTATGTATAAACTCGGACAGAGAGTTTTGCAGTATATAAGCGATAATTTTGGTGAAGATAAAATTATTCAGCTAATTGATAACATGTTTATGGACGATAATTTTGAGGTCGTTATGAAATATACTATCGGAAAAGATTATGCGGAATTCGACAAAGATTTTCTTTATTATTTAAAGAAGCAATATTATCCCCAGCTTACGCAAAATGATAATCCCTCACAGGTAAGTAAAAATATTTTTTCCGACGGATTTGCTCATAAACCTGCTTACATTAATTTGAATGGCAAAGAAGAAATATTCTTTATTGGCAATCGTACAGGATACACAAGCATTTTTAAAACCAACCTTGAAAAACGCGGTGTGTGCAGTCTTGTAATCGAAGGGGAATCATCCGATGAGTTTGAGCAATTTCATTATTTCAGAACAGGTCTGGATATTTCTAAAAACGGCAGGCTTGCATTCATTACACAGCGCGGAGAAAAAGATGAATTGTATATTTACGATATAAACCTTGACAAAATATTGTCTGAATATTCTTTCAAAGATATCGTCGGAATCGGCTCCCCTGCATTTAGCAAAGACAATAAGCAAATAGCATTTTCGGGAACGGAATTTTCAGGCAAAACTGATTTATACATTTTAAATCTTGAAACAGGCAAATTGAAGAGACTTACAAATGATTATTATGATGACATCGACCCGTGCTTTTCTCCCGATGGAGAATATCTTGTATTCGCTTCCGACAGAACTCTTTATGGAAAAAATAACCGGTACAATCTTTTTTTATATAATCTTAGTAATAATAAAATCGATTATCTCACAAAAGGAGATGAAATTGATAACGCACCGCAATTTTCAAATGATGGGAGCAAAATAATTTTCACTTCAAACGTGAACGGCTCTCAAAATATCTGGATGATAGATTCTGTTTTTCAGACTCCGACAAAAATGAAACAGATTACAAATTTTACTACTTCGGCATTTGACCCGAAATGGTGCGGAGATAATAATATTGTATTTTCTTCGTATGAGCGCGGCAACATTACAATCCGCATGATTGATAGCGTGATAAAAAAATTCGATACGAGCAGCGTTGCTAAAGAAACCGATAAATCGGAATTAAAAAACACGTGGACTGTTTCAAGATTAAATTCAGATGAACAAAAATCAAATCTGAGGTATGAAAAGAAATTCACTCTTGATATTGCTACAACTGCATTGACGACCGACCCCGTATTCGGAACGTTTGCCGGAGGAGCATTATCTTTGAGCGATATGCTGAGTAACGAAAGATATTATTTTCTTATTTACAACAATTCGAATTACGAGACGGAATTCTGGAAAAGTTTTAATATTGCCATTTCAAAACTTTCGCTTGAAAAAAGATTAAACTATGCTTATGGAATATACCATCTCTCGGGGGAAAGATATGACCTAACCGAAAGTGATTTAGTTTATTATGAAAGAATTTACGGAGGCTATTTAAGTTTTTCCTATCCTCTTTCTTTCTTCAAAAGAATCGAAACCTCGACAAGCTTATCGGAGTCCGAAAAAGATATAGATATTCTTAACAACAGGAGGTCATTATTATTATCGAATTCTGTTTCCTATGTTCGGGATAATACACTCTGGTATTATACCGGACCAATAGACGGGGAAAGGTTGAATCTTACGCTGGGTTATACATCCGATATCGAAAATTCGAATGAAAATTATTACAGCATTTTGTTTGACTACAGAAAGTATGTCCGCCTTGCACGACCAACATCACTCGCATTTCGGGGGCAATTTTTTATGAATGAAGGCAAAAATGCAAGAAGGTATTTATTGGGCGGAAGCTGGTCACTAAGGGGCTGGCCATGGATATCGATTCGGGGAACGAAACTCTGGCAGACTAATGTGGAATTGAGATTTCCATTGCTCGATGAACTTGATTTAAGACTGCCTTTTAATATGAATATCGGTTTTCCCGGAATCCGCGGAGCCGTATTTTTTGATGCGGGAAATTGCTGGGATACAAAAGATAATTACGGCGATAATAAAGGAAGCATCGGTGCCGGATTCAGATTCAATTTGTTCGGAGCCATAGCTCTAAGATATGATATCGGCAAAAGAATAATAAATAATTTTAAAAGTCTTCAGACTAACGTTTTTCAGCAATTCTTTTTCGGATGGGACTTTTAAGAGCAATTTTAAATGTTAAATGTTAAATTAAGAGCTTTTCTGTAATACAACATTTATGTTGTGATGTTTTTCGTAACGCAACATTTATGTTGCGACTCTTATATATAGTTCTAAAACTTATTAAGTCATATCTTACGAATCTTATGAATCCGCGCTCTTTGCGTCCCAACTTGTCGGGATTACAAATTTTATGAATTTTATAAATTTTATGAATCCGCGCTCTTTGCGTCCCGACTTGTCGGGATTACAAATCTTATGAATCTTATGAATCNNGAATTTTATGAATTTTACGAATTATTTGAATTGCATAAAATTAAACCAAAAAAAATCATATTTTGTGTATATAAAATTTTGTAATGGCGAAAAATACTGATACCAAATATAATATTAACTTCGAGACTTTAAAGAAAAAACTATCAGGAAAACAAATCCCCTCAAATATATTATTATTCGTTCCGGAGAAAATCCTGTTCGAAGAAATACTCGACATTGCCGGAAAATCATTTATTGGAAAAGAGTATTCCGCAAAAACACACCTGAAGCTCTATTATTCCGATGATAAAAATATCGAGGATGTTATAAATGATTGTTCGAACCAGGGATTTTTTTCAGAGAGAAAAATTGTTGTATATAAAATATTGAAACGTACGGGCGTAAAAGGTTTATCTAAAGATGATAAATCAGCGATTTTAAATTACCTGAAAGAATTTAATCCCGATACGATGCTCATTTTATTCGTGCNNCTAACATTGAAATATTTATTACAGGCCTGGCATCCGATAACGATATTTTTAATTGGGTAAAACAAAAATTCGATGGATACGAAATTTCAGACGATACTATATATCACTTTTTACAATTTTTAAATCCGTCAGTTGATGAGATTATGACGGAAATAGAAAAATTGAAAACTTATAATTCGGGTAATAATAAAATATCTTCCGATTCCGTGAATTTATGTGTGGGAGCTTCTAAAGATTTTAATGAAAATGATTTTATCGAGGCAGTCTTTACGAGAGATGTGAGTAAAGCCCTGAAAATTTATGATAATATGTCGCTGAAAGAAGATGTTGAAATATATTTTCTTGTTTTATTAAATTCGGCTCTCATTGGTATTACGAAACTTTTCGACCCGAAAATAAATGAACTTAATAATTTCACTTTAAGCAGAGAACTGAGAATATGGAAATATGATGAGAAAAGAATAAACATTTATAAAAATTACATCCGTTCGACAAATGAACTTAATATTATAAAAGCATTTGATTATATTTACAAAGCAGATAAGGCTTTTAAGACATCGTCTCAGGACAAAAGAGCTGTTTTTACAACATTAATAAGGAATATTACTGAACTTTAGTATACATTAGGAACAAATATCCCATTTTTAAGTATAAATTGTGTTAGAGGTATCGAATCAACATATTGACAATAAGAAGTTAAGCGATGAGGAATTAATCATTGCTTTTCAAAATGGTAATGTTGCGGCATTTAACGAACTCGTATTGCGATATAAAGATAAACTTGTAAACTTTCTATTCCGCTATACGGGTAACCGGGATGATGCGGAAGACCTTGCACAGGATACGTTCGTAAAATTATATCGTTCAAAGCATCTTTATAAAGAGATAGCGAAATTTTCCACGTGGTTTTATACGATAGCAATTAATACTGCTAAAACAGATTCGCGGAAAAAAAACAGGTATAATTCAATCTCATTGAGTGAGTTTGACCCGGATGAAGATAAAGATTATGAACTTACAGCAAATGTGATAAGTCCGGAGGACAGTGCGAACGCAAGCATGGAGCATCATTACATTCAGAAAGCCATAGACGCACTGGAAGATTATTTTAAAGAAGTAATTATTTTAAGAGATATTCAGGATTTGGATTACGATGAAATTGCTGAGATAACGGGATTGCCTCTGGGAACAGTTAAATCACGAATTAACAGGGGAAGGGAAAAACTTAAAAAAAGTTTAAGTAAAATATACAATAATAAAACGTAGCCGCAGGTCGAAGATTCCGATTTATCGGAACTTTAGCCTGCGTAAACAATAATAAAACAAAGTAGCCGCAGGTCGAAGATTCCGATTTATCGGAACTTTAGCCTGCGTAAACAAGAATTAAAAAATATAGATAATAAATAACTATACATTTTGCAAGAGCAAGAAGAATATATGGAAATAAGGGATAAATTGAAAAATTTGCCCAAAATCAAATCAGATGATAATTTTGAAATTATGCTTCAGCAGAAAATTAATCTCGCAGAAGCTGAAATGCAAACAATAAGCGAAAAGCAAAATTATTCTACTGATGAGAAAAAAAGTTTTTTTAAGAAAATTTTTACAAGGAAAACAAATTACTGGTTAATCCCGGCACTTGGCACCGTGGTTATTATTTTAATAATTGTCACTATATATTATCCTTATAAGAAAACAGAATTAATCCCGAACGCTCCCGTTTCTCAGACATTATCCGATAAAGTTTCTGATTCTCCGAACGTTTCCAGGCAAACTACAATTGAAGAAAAAAAAATAGAAAATAAATTAGCAGAAAAAAATACTACGAGTGAACAGAGTTCGGATGTACCGCCAAAAGATATAAAGAACCTTGATGGATATTACCGGGGTGGCATTGAAAAAGAACTTTCGCAGCCTACACCTGTTACACCGATGAAATCGGATGAATTGCGCATTAAAAAGAACGATGATATTGAAACTATTAATGCACCGGCTATCGAGGAACAGCAGAAAATTGAAAGTAAAAGTAAGGAAAGTGAACAGAAGGATAGTCGTATAATCGAAAGTAAAAAAGAAGAGGAAAGAAAAGGCGGCGATTTAAGTATTGAAAAATCAGCTCCTGCAAATAAAGATGAAGTGGGTAAATCGGGAAAACTCAAAGGTGCAAAAGAATATAAAAAATCCGACAAAAAAAATAACCGCGCAGTCACTGACTCTACTAAAACAAATGAAGATGATTTAGAAATAATCCGAAACGAGATTTTAGAAAAAGAAAAGAACAAGTAATTCCATCTTAAAAATCTTAATTATCTCATAACCATTTATTAATTTTTAATGTCTTCAATTCTTAATTCTTAATTTTTAATTTTTAATTTTTAATTTAATTTGAAATTTTGTTCTTATTTCTTTAAGAAATATTTAATAAATTAGCATATCTTAAAAACTTATGCTAATATTTAATGTACACAGCGAAGATTAAAATCACATTAAGGAAGACCATTCTTGACCCGCAGGGAAAAACAATCGAACACTCACTGATTTCATTAGGATATAAAAACATTTCAGGAACGCGTATCGGCAAATATATACAATTCAATATAGACGCGAATTCTAAAGAAGAGGCAACTGTTATAACTGAAGAAGCCTGCAAAAAACTTCTTGCAAATCCTGTTATGGAAGATTATGAATTTGAAATTTTTAGAAGCGGGGAATAAGAAAAATGAGTAAAGCTAAAGTTGGTATTGTTGTTTTCCCGGGTTCGAACTGCGACCATGATGCATATTATGTGTTTAAAGATATATTAAAAGTTGATACAAAATTTCTCTGGCATAAAGAAGGAAATATAAATGACAGGAATATAATAATTTTACCCGGCGGTTTTTCTTATGGAGATTATCTGAGATGCGGAGCTGTTTCGGCACATTCCAATTTAATGAATGATGTTATAAGATTTGCGAATAAAGGCGGCATCGTGATTGGAATCTGTAACGGGTTCCAGGTGCTTTGCGAAACGAAACTTTTGCCGGGAATATTGCTCAGAAATAACAATCTTAAATTTGTCTGTAAAACTGTATCCTTGAAAGTAGAGAATAATAAAAGTATTTTTACCGGTTATTATGATATTAAAGAAGACATAGATATACCCATAGCTCACGGAGAAGGAAATTATTTTTGCGACGATGTTACTTTAACTGAGTTAATTGGTAACAACCAGGTTCTTTTAAGGTACAATGATAATCCGAACGGTTCGATTTACGATATTGCGGGCATACAAAATTTAAAACGCAATGTGCTCGGAATGATGCCGCATCCTGAAAGAGTTTCGGATTCGATTTTGGGAAATACGGATGGACTCAGATTATTGCAATGCGTCGCAGAAAGCGTAATGTAATAAAAAAGATTCTACCACTAAGAACACAAAGAATTCTTAGTGTCCTTAGTGTACTTAGTGGTGCAAAAAAAAATTAAAGGAGAAAATAAAAATATGTTTGGTTTAGGAACACCGGAAATAATATTAATAATAATCGTAATTCTGGTTTTATTCGGTTCAAAGAAAATCCCTGAATTCATGCAAGGTATCGGAAAAGGCATACGGGAATTTAAAAAAGCTGCTTCCGATGTTGAAAAGGAAGTAACAAATCCTCCGAAAAAAGAAGAAGAAAAGAAACCCGAATAATAGAGATTACTTCTAATTTATTGAATTAATCTTTTTCTTTAGGGCTAATAAACCAATCAATGAATTTTAATTAACATTTGATTGTGATGTCGGGAGTTTCCTCCCGGCACAATATAGAATAAAATAACTGTCATCACTAATAAATATCATACCCTCTTAACTGAGTTCAAAAATATAATTTCATTATAAATCTTAATTACACAATTATTTAATTTATTTTTTGTATATTTACAAAACTTTCGAAAACTAAATAATTACATATTATGGGCAATCCGATATTAGACCCTTTCGAGGGAGTTACGCTTGACCAATGGGCGAGCGTAAATGCAAAATTAGCATCAGGAACTGCAGTGGAAGAAGCAATAAAATCAATCGGTGTCGATATGCCGAAATGGGACCGTGCGAATAACGAATGGCTCACCCGTATGCGCAACGATACTACATTCACAATTTCCAGGCAATACTCAGCGGCATTCAACACAACCGCTACGGGCAACCTTGGAAGCGGCTCGCAGGTTTCAGCAGATTCATATCCGTTTGAAAAATATATCGAAGCAATGGTAGCGCAGGATGTTCTTGGAAAGCAGGGTCGTGATGCACAGGACGTTTTGAAAGATTTCGGTCTGACCGTTGCCGATTATTCGAATATCAGTGCTTACTGGAGTGGAAAAATGATGTCCGATTTTTCTTATGCAATGAAGATGCAGCAGCTGATGAATGAATATAAATTGAAATATGAAAGTATGACACCGGGAGATACTAATAAAGATATCGAATTCTAATCACTGATTTTACTGATTTAGCTGATTGTACTGAAAGTTATATAAATTGTTTTTGCTCAATTGCCACGAGCTTTAGCTCGTGGGGTAATTAGTTCAACATACCGGCTTTAGCCCAAAATCCTAATTGTTTTATGGCTAAAGCCCTAAAAAAGGGATACCTTGGCCCACGACTTAAAAGTCGTGGCAATTGAGCGGATGAAATATTAATTCCTTTTCCTGTTTTTGAAAAATTGTTGATAAATTGATTTTCTAAATCCCGAAGGGATGAAAATATTGTAGAAAATTGAACAATAAGTAATCATTAACCCCGAAGGGGTGACCTTATTATTTTATTTTATGATTTGAGTTATTATTAAACCACAACATCGTGGAAATGTTAACTGTAATTAATTTTTTATCAATTAATTTTTACCTATGGACGAAGATAAATTATTATCTGATTTCAATACCGAAATCGACCAGGCATTCCAGAATGCATGGCACTCAGAAAAAGGCGGAGACGAAAAATGGAATAATATACTGAATACTTATGGCGTAATTCCGCTTACAAAAGAAGAAAAAGATTTCCTTTTAAATTCCGAAATGAAAATCACGAGAGGTGCTTTCCCTATTGAGCTTCGCAGAGTCTTTGAAGTGATAATTCAAAAAAATATTTCGCTTGCTTCTTCTTCTCAAAAGTTAACTACCGCACTGAATAACTTCAATATGGAAGCGAAAGTACTGGAATATTACCAGAAGATAAAACCTTTTTCGGGACTCGGAGATATTTTTAAAAATGCAGCGACAGGCACTCAAAAATATTCATCGGGTTTGCAGAAAGAAAAACAAAAGACTATGACGTGTAAAAATTGCGGTGCTCCAAGGCTCGATGAAATGCAATATGACAATTGTCTTTTCTGCGGCAGTAAACTTTTTGAAATTAAATAATAAAAATTATGTCAAAAGAAGAGTTATCAGCACGCTGGGACGGCTATCTCGGCAAGTTAAAAGACCGTTATTACGAAATTTTAAATTCAACCGAAGAGCCTCTCAACGAAGTATATAATAATATGCAATATGATAATGTCATTATTCACAACATTACGAACGGGCTTAAAGGTCAGACCGTTGTTCAGCTTTCACAAAAAGCTGATGACGGTTGGAATAAGATGCAGGGTGAAATATATAAAAATGGTTTTCTTTTTTTAATAAAAGAAGAGGGTTACAAATTAGCTGAATTTAAGAAATGGCTGGATATTGAGTTTACGCGATTCTCGGTGAAAGTATTCGCAAATGCAGCAAGGAAAATTCTCGAAAACGTAAAAAAGCATATAGACGAAAAAAAAATGCACAGGTGCACACAATGTGCTGCGGAGCTTCCGATTAATATCTATTCTTTTATGGCAGTAAATATTAAATGTGAAAGCTGCGGCGCCGTAAACACATATCAGCCTGACGACAGGGTAAGAGCACTGGAATATTATGTTATAGAACCGCTCGCCGAAGAGTATGCTATCGAAGAAAAGATAAAAGGTGCTACGGATAAGAGTGCAATGAAAGAATATTATAAAAAGTATTATGGTTACCTTATGGAAAATGTTCCCGAAAAAAAAGAATCGTATCAGCGAACTATGGATGAAAGACTGAACAATCCGTTTTTTTCGATGTAAGAAGAATGTTTTTTGTAACTCAACATTTATGTTGAGATTAGATGAAAATTGAAATAGATGATGAAGATTGATTATAACAAGTTAATGACCGGTAATGAAATCGATTTATTTGAACACAACTAAAATAACATCCCACCTACCCCCCTTCAAAGGGGGGAAACGCTTTTATACATTCACTTAATAGCGTTTCACCTTTCACGTTTCACACTCTTTCAACTTTATAAACTTTACAAACTTATTCATCTGGGCAGAGCGAATTCAAACTTCGTTCCCTTGTTCACTTCACTTTCTACTTTTATCTGGATGTTGTGAAGTTCAAGTATGTGTTTGACAATCGATAAGCCCAGACCGCTTCCACCCTTTTCTCTCGAACGGTCCTTTTCAACTCTGTAAAATCTTTCAAAAATTCTCGGCAGGTCTTCTTGCGGTATTCCGCTTCCGTTATCTTCAACGGAAATAGACACGTCCTTTTCTCCTGAAATCACATTTATATTTATTGTTCCCGCTTCGGGTGTATATTTTACTGCGTTATCTATTAAATTTTCCATCACCTGCTTAATCTTGTCAGCATCTGCCAACACCTGCGTTTTATCACTTACATCTGAATTAAAATTTATTACAATTTTTTTATTATCACTCAGATATTTTAATTCTCCTATTACTCCCTTTAAAAATTCATTTATACCGAAATATCTTTTGCTTAATTTCATCCCGACTTCAAGTTTGGAAATTGATATCAAATCATCTACAGTTTCGTTAAGCCGCCTTGTATTGTTCAAAGCCCTGCTTAAAAAATCCATGTTTACATTCGCATCGTTTACAGCTCCGTCGTGCAGCGTTTCGAGAGAAAGCTGTATTGCAAAAATGGGCGTGCGCATTTCGTGTGCTATGTTTCCAAGAAATTCACTTCTGTTTACTTTATATGTTTTTGAATTATTAAGCTCTTTTATCAGCCTGTCAACAAGGTTCAGAAGAGATATATAAATCTTTTGAATGTCGGAACTGGTATTAAAAATTTTTTCATTAATTTTCAATGAATTATATATTTCGCCAAGCTCTGTCAGTTTTGATTCATACTCATTGCCGGCTGAATTATCTTCCCCGGATTTTAATTTTTCCGAAACGGAATTCAAAGCATTAATTTTGTTTTCTACCTGGAATGTGATAAATAAAAATGAGATGAGATATAACATTAGAAAGCACAGTACGAATTCGGATATTAATATGAATGGATATCCCGATAATATAAATAAAATCGTAAGTATACCTGAAACAGATAAAAAATAAAACGAATACTTTTTTATTAAAGAATTTTTTTTAATAATAATTTTATTTTTATTTTATATAATTCTAACCGTTGTTAAATCTATATCCGAGACCCTTTATTGTTTCAATAAAATCAGAATAGGGTCCGAGTTTCTCGCGTACTTTTGCAACGTGCACGTCAACCGTTCTGTCAACAACAAAAATATTTTCTCCCCAAATCTGGTTAAGCAGAACATCTCTTGAAAGCACCTTTCCCCTGTTCGATAAAAGAAAATGCAGGAGTTGAAATTCTTTTTTCGGAAAGAAAATTTCTTCGTCATCAATTTTTACACAGTGCGCAATTGTATCGATTTCGAGATTTTTGAATTTAATGAACCCGTCTTCTTTCGTGATGGTATCAGGTTCCGCATACGTTCTTCTTATTACCGATTTCACCCTCGCAATAACTTTTCTCGGAGATATAGGCTTTTGAATATAATCATCGGCTCCAAGTTCAAGCCCGATTATTTCATCAATTTCGTTTTCTTTCGCAGTCAGAAAAATGACGGGGATTTTTGAAGTGAAAACATCTGATTTTAATTTTTTACACACATCAAAACCGTTGATTTCCGGCATCATTATATCGAGCAAAATAAGATCAGGTTTATTTTCAGATGCTATTTTCAGTGCTTCTCTGCCACTGGTGGCTATTGTTACATCAAATTCTTTCTCTTTCTCAAGATTATATTTTAAAATATCAACAATATCTTTTTCGTCATCTACTACTAAAATATTAAAGTTCATTTTCTTTTTTACCATAAAACTACCTGTCTATTATTAAGAAATTGTTAAATTATTAATATTTAATAATCAATTAAACAAAATTTCTTTTCCGAGCTTTGCGGATTTATATATCCCTTCAACAATCTGCATCACTTTTAAAGCTTCTTTTCCCGAGGATACAAGTTTATGCGAACCTCTGACGGAACCGATAAAATGTTTCAACTGAAATTCGTAACTGTTTTTGATTACAGAAGAAATACTTTTCGGTATTTTAGGTGTTATATCAAAAAGTTCATTATTCATTTTCTTGTGAATTTTCAAAGGATTAATCGTAGAACTTCCTTTTGTTCCAAAAATATTGCAATAGAACAATTCACCGCCGCGCAGAAAACTCCAGCTAACCTCGATTGTCAGGGCGGCACCGTTTTTAAATTTTATAAGAGCTATATTTGAATCTTCAACTGACTTCGTGTTATGAAAATAATTTACTGAAGAAACGCTTTTCACTTCCGGAAAATTCAACATCCACAAGCCAAGGTCAAGCATAACAATACCATTATCTATGAATACACCGCCGCCGGAAGTTTCCTTTTCAATAAACCATTTTTCATTCGAGCTTTGCATTTTCACCCAACCCGTTTTTACATAATATAGTTCTCCCATTTCATTTCCCCTGACAAAACTTCTCTGAATCAAAACATCATTTCTGAACCTGTTGTTCATTCCAACCATCAGATTTTTTTTGTGCTTCTCCGCAGTCTCGATTATTTTCAACGCTTCCCGGTAATTTCTCGCAATCGGCTTTTCAACGAATACATCTTTTCCCGCTTCAATACATTTGATGGCTATTTCTGCATGAACATCGGTTTGTGCCGCAATAATAACAGCGTCTAAAACGGAAACTTCTGAAAGTAAAGAATCTATATCTCTGAAAAAATGTTTTATGCTGTGTTTTTTGGAAATTGTTTTCGCTCTGTTAAAGTCTTTATCACAAACTGCAACTATATCGACATTACTTATTTTTTGCAAAGCAGGTAAATGCATTATTTGCGCAATTCCCCCAAGCCCGATAACAGCAACCTTTGTTTTTTCCATAAGAAGAAGTGTAAAAAGATTTTAAGTATTAAAATAAAAATGTCAAGACACCCGGATCACAAATAATAATTACTTACCGCTGCTTTCTTCCGAACCTGACGGGGTTGGGTAACATTAAATTGTCCGGGGCTTGACAAAAATTAATATCAAAATTAAATGAACGATGACTGATAATCACATTCAAAATTATTTTTATAGTTTCAATATAGCTAAGTTGATTTAAACATTAAATACAATCCGAACAAACCTAATACAACGTTCACAAGCCACATACCCATAAATGGTGTAACAATTCCCCTGTCCGCAAGTTTTTCACCTCCTATTAATGAAGCCCAGTACAAGAGAAAGAAGAAAAGTGAAAGACCTNNGAAACCTCCCCTTTTAACCCTGAAGCCAAGCGGCGCGCCAATCAACGTGAAAACAAGACATGCAAATGGTATGGAATATTTTTTATATATTTCAACTTCAAAAACATCAATTTGTTTTAATAATTGTTTGTTTATCTGTCCCTGGTTTTTTTGTTGTCCGAATACTGACAATAAATTCTTCGATATCGCTGCGAGTGAATCGTAATAGTAATTATCCTGAGCTTGCTTTATGCTGTCTTTTAAATTTTGTGATTTTGTTATCAAAGTATCCCTGAATTTTATTTTATTGAATTTTGATAAATTAAAATCCATTGCCGCGATTACTACATCATTAGCTCTTTTCATTGTTAATCTTAAAGTATCTATGTTGGCATTCATAGCTTCGGCTGATAATTCCCTGTCCCCACGCATAAAAGCATTATCGGGAGATCTTTCAAACCCGAAACCCGCGGCATCGAGTATGATTCTGTGTTTTTTAAATTCTACTCTCCTGTACCGGTTCGCTACATCCACACTGTTTAACTGGTGTATCTCTCCGTCTTGTAAATTCATTACGATATTTTTAAAATCACTCGTAAATCCTATGTTTCCCTTTTTTGCGGTAATTAAATTTCTGTAATTCGGATTGGAAAAATCGTAAATATAAACTCCTTCAAGTTCGTTGCTGTTTTCGTAAGTTTTTCTTACAAAAATTTTTACGCCTCCCACATCATCCGAGAATTTACCGGATTCAAGAAAAAATGTTGGTTTTGTTTTTGAAATATCCTGTAATAATACTCGTGCTTTATGATTAGCTTCAGGCAGAACATTATTATTGAACAACACCATCAGGTATGTAAGTATGGCTGCGATTATCAGTATCGGCATCATTAATTTTGTCAGACTGATTCCGCTTGCTTTCATAATCGTAATTTCATTGTTGGATGAAAGCGAGCCGAAAGCCATCAGTGTAGCGACGAGCACGGACATCGGTACAGCAAGCGTCAGCATCCAGGCAAGGTTCAGTGTGATTAATTGCACAATAACCCAGAGACTTAATCCTTTTCCAATAAGCTGGTCGATGGATTTCATTAAGAACTGAAAAAGAAATAGAAATATCAGCGTCATTAACGAAAACACAAACGGTCCGGCATGCGACTTTAATATGTATTTATAAATTAACAAATTTTATTTATAACATTTTAACTTTGTAACCTTTTAACCTTCCAACTTTCCAACCTTTTAACCTTCTAACTTTTTCACGTTTCACCTTTCACCTTTCACGCTATTTTTCTTAAATTACTTTCAGCTTCTTCCCTACCTTTTTAAACGCTTCAAGACATGTATCGATATCTTCTTTCGAATGCGCCGCGGAAATCTGAACGCGTATCCTCGCCTGTCCTTTAGGAACTACAGGAAATGAAAATCCGATTGCATAAATTCCTTCATCATAAAGTGCTTTAGCCATCGATTGTGCACGCTGCGCGTCATCATCAAATTTTCTGAATAAAACCGGGACAATCGGATGTACGCTATCGATAATATCAAACCCGAGTGACTTCATATTTTCCCTGAAATATTTTGTATTTTCCATCAGCTTTTCCCTGAGGTCATTGCTTCCTTCAAGCAAATCAAATGCGGCAATAGATGCACCAACTATAGCCGGAGCAAGTGTGTTCGAAAACAAATACGGTCTCGAGCGTTGTCTTAACATTTCTACGATTTCTTTTCGTGCCGCGGTAAATCCGCCCGAAGCTCCTCCCATTGCTTTTCCAAGTGTAGATGTTATTATATCAACTTCTCCAAGTACGCCGTTATATTCAATCGCGCCTCTGCCCGTCTTTCCAAAAAATCCTGTTGCATGAGAATCATCAACCATAACCATCGCATCGAATCTCTGTCCGAGTTCAACAATTTCTTTAACTTTCGCAATATCTCCATCCATAGAGAAAACTCCATCAGTCGCAATTATAATATTTTTTGCCGGATGCGGACCCTGCGCCAGACCCGTATGGTCCCAGATATCGAATCCTTCTCTTGCGAGTACAAGTTTTTGTTCAAGTGATTTCATATCCGAATGCTCATAAATTAAGCGCCGTGCTTTGCAAAGCCTTATTCCGTCTATAATACTTGCATGATTAAGTCCGTCCGTAATTATCACATCGTCCTGACCTATAATACATTCAAACAATCCGCCGTTTGCATCAAAGCAGGACGAATATAATATCGCATCATCTGTCTGATAAAAATTAGCAATTTTTTCTTCGAGTTCTTTATGTAAATCCTGAGTTCCGCAGATAAACCTGACTGAAGCCAAACCAAATCCATATTTTTCAATCGTATCGATAGCAGCTTTTTTTATTTTCGGATGACTTGCTAGTCCGAGATAATTATTAGAGCAAAAATTCAATACTTCCTTTGGTGTAGAGCCGGCAGGATAACTGACTTCAATTCTTGCTTTCTGGTCTGAAAGAATTATCCTCTCATCTTTATAAAGATTAGCTTCCTTTATTAAGTTAAGTTCTTGCTTTAAATCATATTTAGTTCTTCTGTACATAATAATTTTAAATAAATTTTTTACTTAACAAAAATAGATATAACCAAATGTAAAAAATAGATAATAAATAATAAAATAACAAATTTTACTCTGTAAATTCTTAATTCCGCTCTTGTAGCCGCAGACTTTAGTCTGCGTTTAGCCCTCGTAGCCGCAGACTGTAGTCTGCGTTATGGTCTCGAATCATCTATTTTTACCCGTATTTTATTATCAAACTATTAAGAGTCTTAATACTTACAACATAAGTCATTATTTACATTTACTTAATTATTATATCTTTATATTTTAAATAAAATATGCAAATTCTTTGTTTTTCAAAAATTAAATTATTAATTATGAAAAAAATTGTATTACTGCTTATCACATTTTTGCTTTTAACATCCTGCGGAATAATAAAAAAAATTACAGGTTCGAAAACCGAAAAAGAAGTTGTTAAATTACCCGACAAGGTAGAAGAAACAAAAAAAGAGCCTGAAAAGAATGAAACTTCCGTCAGCAAACCGGAAGAATCTACGAATGATATTATAATTAAAGAATTTTATAAAAATGATATTCCGTCTGAAATAAAATACAGCGGTAATATAATCACAGGTAAAAGATGGACGGATAAAAATGGTGAGAACATTATTTTACTAACGAAGACCGAACCTGAACGCGTAAAAGCAAAACAGCCTGACTTCGAAGACTACGTCTGGGAATCGGAATTATTTGCTTATCAATTTGTGAAGAGTAACGATACTTACACACAGCTTTGGAAAATAAATGATTTCATAAAAGACTGTCCTTTCGATTTAACTCTCGATTTTATTCCAAACTCGTTATCCATCACAGACCTCGATAAAAACGGGATTGCGGAAAGTACATTACTTTATAAAATGGCGTGCAGGAGTGATGTATCTCCGAGTGATTTGAAACTAATTATGCACGAGGGGGAAAATAAATATGCTCTTAGAGGAACAATGCTTGTAAATGAACAGGGTTTTAAGTCAGGTGGAGATTATAAAATCGATAAATCGTTTGAATCAGCCCCGTCAAGTTTTCTTGAATATGCCAAGAAACAATGGAATGAGTATAAGAGGGAAAAGTTTGAATAATTAAGATGTTCACTTAAAATTTAAATATAGTGATTTTTATTGTTGAAACAATAAATTATTTATATATTTAAAATATTTTAATAAATAGCAAATATTTTGATAAATAATTATTAATTATTTATCAAAAAAATTAGAGAATAAGAAGAAGTGTGTGTAATATTAATTATTTTAAGATTTTTTTAACATCATTTTCCGCATATAAAGTAAGAAAACCCCAACCACTATAAGTATCAATGAACTTATTGGTGTAAATGCACATAAGGCTTTATAACCTAACATACATTCGTCATCTATGTTTTTGTATGGAAGGAAAGTGATAATTGCTCCGATAAAACACAATATAGAAATGATTAGATAACCCATTCCGCCTTTTTTGTTCGTTTGTTCCAAAATAATTCTCCCTTTATNNGGATTGGGAAGGAGGGAAAAATATAATATTCATTCCCAATCCCTGCCTTCGCCGGGACGGGTTGTAAATGAGGTAATAATAATTCCGGATGAAAAAAGATTCGGACAAAAAAAAGCACACAGATTTTATTTTTCAGTAGTAATCAGTATATATTAATAAAACCTGTGTGTAGTAAAACAACAGAACATTAAAACAAAAAGTTCAAAGTAAAATTACATTCCGTACTTGTCGATAATTTCCTGTTTCGTTTTTCCGAGAATATCGTATTTTTTTCCGACCTTTATGAATGCCGCAAGTGCTTTTTCAAGATGGTGCATATCATGTGCAGCAGAAACCTGTGTACGAATTCTCGCCTGACCTTTAGGAACGACAGGGAAGAAAAATCCAACAGCATAAATTCCTTCGGTGTATAAATCTTTTGCAAAATCCTGTGACAACTTAGCATTAAATAACATAACAGGAACGATTGCAGTTTCACCTTCTTTAATAATAAATCCGGCTTCCGTCAGACCTNNCCTTTGCGCCAGAATTCAGTATTTTTTTCGAGTTTGTCGCGCCTTTCGGTTGATTTCGAAATAAGTTCGAGCACTCTTAAAGCGCCTTCAACTATTACCGGGGCAACTGTATTTGAGAAAAGATAAGGACGTGCTTTTTGCCGGCACATTTCAACGATTTCTTTTCTGCCGGAAACGCATCCGCCGGATGCACCTCCGAGAGCCTTGCCCAGTGTGGTTGTGATGATATCGATTTTTCCGAAAACACCGCAATGTTCGTGAGTTCCGCGTCCGGTTTTTCCTATGTATCCGCTTGCGTGGGAATCATCTACGAATACCATTGCATTGTATTTTTCACAAAGCTCAACAATTTTATCGAGCTTCGCCAAATCACCGTCCATCGAAAAAGAACCGTCAGTGATAACGAGTCTGACTCTCTTATCCTGGTGAAGCTGAAGTTTCTGCTCGAGGTGATTCATATCGGAATGTTTGAAAGAATCATTCTGAGCTTTGCAAAGTCTCATCCCGTCTATAATGGAAGCGTGAACAAGACGGTCTGCAATCATCACATCCTGTTCGGTCAGAACTGCTTCGAACACACCAGCGTTCGCATCCATGCATGATGGAAAAAGGATTGTATCTTCAGTTCCGAGAAATTCTGTGAGTTTCTTTTCAAGTTCTTTATGAATATCCTGAGTNNCAGATAAAGCGAACGGAAGACATACCATAACCACGAACGTCGAGTCCTTCGTGTGCGGCTTTAATAACATCCGGATGAGATGAGAGACCGAGATAATTATTAGCACACATGTTTATGACTTTTTTCTGCGCGGCACCTATTGGAAATTCAACTTCTATTTCAGCATCCTGCGGTGCGCAAATCGCTCTTTCTTCCTTGAAGATTCCGATTGTTTTCATGTCTTCAAGCTGGTCGTTAAAAATTTTTCTTACGTCAAGGGAAAATGACATTTTTTACCTCCAAATTTTAATCACTGATTTAGCTGATTAAACTGATTTATAAATTTCAATAAATCAAATTCAGTTTTATCAATGTTTATAATATTAAAAAAATTAATTTAAAATATGTTCACTTTGATAACATAAAAATATCTGTGAAAATCCTTTAAATCTGTGTTATCTGTGTGCTA
>PNBM01000291.1 GCA_003135995.1 Ignavibacteriota bacterium
CATAAGGATTATTTAAATTCATTGAGTGTAATTTATCCAGTATTATTCCGGATATATCTTTTAAAGGTCTTCCGCTCAATCCGCCGGTCTCATCCAAATCCGATATCAAGTCATATCTTGTAATTGTTGTGTTGGTGGCAACAATTCCGCACAGGTCGTATTTGGCAACTAATAAAAATATATGCTCTATTTCTTCATTTGTTAGGTCGGGTGCGATTTTCAAAAATATGTTTTTTGGCAAAACCGAGTATTTTTCTGCCTGTTCTATATTTGTTAAGGTAATTACATCAAGTAAACTATCGAGATATTCGTCTGTTTGCAGGATTCTCAGGTTCTCGGTATTGGGTGAAGAAATATTCACAGTAAAGAAATCTGCAACATCAAAAAGTTTTTCAATACAGATTTTGTAATCTTCCGATGCATTTTCAATTTGTGTGTCTTTATTTTTTCCGATATTAACGCCTATTAAAAAATCAGAGGATATCTTTTTTCTCGCCTTCAGAATATTTTCTCTGATTATATCCGCGCCCGAATTATTAAACCCCATTCTGTTAATTAGTGCTTTGTCTTTTACCAGCCTGAAAAGCCTCGGTTTCGGGTTTCCCGGTTGTGGTAACGGAGTAACGGTACCGACCTCAATGTGAGAAAATCCGATAGCATCAAAAAACCTGATGGCTATTCCGTCTTTATCGAGCCCCGCTGCAATACCAACACGGTTTCTGAACTTTAAACCTTTAATTTCAATCTCATCCCATACCTCTTTAGGCGAATATAAAAATTTAAATAAAGGGTAAAAGAATTTAAGTCTGGAAATTATATTAAATATTAAGTCGTGTGCGGACTCAGGGTTGAGAAGAAATAAAATCGGTCTGATAAATATTTTATATATCATTCTTTTTAAAATTCATATAAGCATTCAGCCTAAAATTAACTAAATAATAACACACTAAAAATAATAAAAGGTTTAGATATAAGAACTAAAAATGATAATAAACATTTTTATTAAAATAATAAATAACACGGATAAAAAACCACATTAATCAGGGAACAGATAAAAATATTGATTATCAATAATTTCTTTATTAGTTTTTCCGATATAATAAATAATATTTTCGGAGGGATTAAAAACATAATCATATAAAATTCCAATATTCATTTTTATTTAGTCTTTGAATTAATTTTAAATCTCTTCAATTTGGTTATGTTTACTGAGAATTGTAAACTGAAAATATGTAATTCTGTCGAAAAATAAATCAAAGCCCAAAAAATATTTCAAAAAAAATATTAATAAAAATTTTATGAAAAAAAGTATTTTAATTTTTATTTTTTTGATTATTTCGAATTATTCACTTTGTCAAACAGGCTGGATAAACCAGAGCACCTGTTTTCCTTCAAACAATAATCATACATATAGTTCAATTTATGCTCTCAGCTCGTCGGTTTGTTATATGACGACCAGGCATTTATCAACACCAATGTTAGACTCGAATAACTATATGATTTTTAAAACATCGAATGCGGGATTAAACTGGTCTTTAATTTCACAGGGAAACGGATATTATATAAGAGCCGTACAATTTATAAACGAAAATACTGCTTATGCAGTTGGAGGACATTATTACTATTATCCGACTTTAGAAAATGATTATGGCCAGGTTGTAACGAAATCAACAAATGGCGGAGTTAACTGGGTAATTGTATTTGAAATTGATATGCCGTTAATTAATTACTCGATTGAATATACAAGTTTATCATTCTTTGATGCAAATACAGGGTGGGTATGCGCCATGGACGGCGGAATAAGAAAAACAACAAATGGAGGCATTAACTGGACAGCTCAAGTAACTCCAACAACATTCAATAAAACATCCATTCGTTTTGCAAATTCGCAGTACGGATGGGTAACCGGAAGCGGAGGAAACATTGCATATACAACGAACGGAGGAGTGAACTGGTTAATGCAAACATCGGGCACTACGAATAAATTGAATTCAGTATTATTTATTGATTTAAATACGGGCTGGGCATGCGGACAGGGAGGTTCTATTTTAAAAACTGTTAACTCCGGTACTAACTGGATTTTCCAAAACTATAATACAACGGATGTTTATAATTCACTGGCTTTCATAAATTCAAATTCGGGGTGGATTGCAGGAAACAACAAAGTGATTGCAACTACGAATGGCGGTAATAACTGGACCGAGCAATTATCAAACAGTAATGCAAGTTTTGAGAGTATTTCATTTTGTAGTACTCAGGTAGGCTGGGTGTGCGGCTCGAGGAGTGTATACGCAACAACCAGCGGCGGCACTAACATTAAAAAAACAGGCACAAATATACCCGGTGCTTTTAAACTATATCAAAATTATCCGAATCCGTTTAATCCGGTCACGAAAATAATGTTTGATATTCCCCCCTTTGAAGGGGGGAAAGGGGGGATGTTAGTTCTCAAAGTTTATAACATTCTCGGTAAAGAAATCGAGACACTTGTTAATGAAAAAAAATCACTTGGTACTTACGAAATAACTTTCGATGGAAACAGGTTTGCATCCGGAGTCTATTTCTATACTCTCTTTATTGATAAATTTTCAGAAACGAAAAAAATGTTGATTTTAAAATAGTAAATTTATTAAATTCCTGAAACCCTTACAAAGTCTCGCATTGGGCCCGGATAGACATCCTGCCTTTTAAATTTTTGTTTTAAAAGAGAGAAAAATAAAGTTAAATATTTCGTTATTATTGAATCCCTGAAATATGTCTCTGTATTTACGAGTTTTAAATTATTTATTAACAAAAATTTTTAAATTAACAAAAAAATCCAACGGAAAAATTATATCTTGTAATGAGAAATTAAGTTTTAATGTGAGAAAAGCAATTAAAATTTCAAACTACTGTAATTGTTTAATATAAAAAAATTTCACCCTCCGAATTTGGTCTGCCCAAATGTTAAAGTTTCATTTTGAGATTTCTATAAATTCTTTCAAAGTATTGTTATAGACCAAATTAAATACTTAATCATCATAGATAAATTTAATTCAGATTCTTTCACGAAAAAGTTGTTGTAAATTTTCAGAATGGGAAAAATTAATATTCGAATTCGAACAAATTTCCGACATTATTCGGAATATTCCTTTCGTTTTTTCTGGCACGGCAATTGCAACAACTAAGATAAAAGTTTTAGTAACAAAATCTAGTAAGGAGCAATTCAATGAAAAAAATATTAGCAATTTTAATGACAGTCTTTTTCATGGCTCAGATAACGAATGCAACAACAATTGACACAACCAGGATATACGGAGTTACCATAGACGGGATAGGTAAACTTCCCGGAATAGTAACATCATTATCAACTATGTGTAAAAAACCAACCACGCGCATAGTATTCGACGAAAACGTTCCTGCAACTAATTATGTTAATGCAGTGAACCAGATTCATCCTATAAGTTTTATTATGGGGGAAATTCTTGATAGTTATTATATGAAAACGTATAATTTACAACAGTACACAGACAGGACAAATGAATATTTAAATTTACTCGGTGATAAAGTAGATATTTGGGAAATCGGTAACGAAGTAAACGGCGAATGGTGCGGAACAATAAGCGATGTTGTAGCAAAAATAAATTCCTGTTATAATATTGTGAAAGCTAATAACAAGAAAACAGAGCTTACACTATATTATAATTACAATTGCTATTCAAACAAAAACAATGAAATGTTCACCTGGGTAAAAAATAACGTTTCCACGACTATGAAAAACGGTCTCGATTACGTTTTGGTTTCCTATTACGAAGATGATTGTAACGGTTATCAACCCAACTGGCAAAAAATGATGGATAGCCTTCACGTGCTGTTCCCGAATTCAAAAATCGGTATTGGTGAATGCGGTACTAACAAAGCAACCAAAAAAGCAGCATATATAAGTAAATATTATTCCATTAAAGTAACTACACCGAATTTTATCGGCGGATGTTTCTGGTGGTATTACAGGCAGGATTGCACTCCTAAAACAAAAGCCTTGTGGGCAAATATGGATGCGGCTTTTGTAAAAGCGTTTACAGGCGCACTTCCGGAATCACCGGCACCGGTAGCTGCCGAACAGGAAGGTGTTACAAACACTAAAGTAATTCTGAAAGATAATTACCCGAATCCGTTTAATCCGACAACAAGAATATCTTATTCACTTCCACAGGAATCATTTGTAACATTAAAAATATATGATGCCGTCGGAAGAGAAATTGCAACTCTTGTAAACGGGTTAAAATCTGAAGGTGAATATTCAGTTGACTTCAATGCGGGATCATTTGCAAGCGGTTTTTATTTCTATAAGCTTGAAGCAGGGAATGTAACGCAGGTTAAAAAAATGATGCTGATAAAATAATTTTCTCAGCCGGAAGAATTTAAAAAGCACTGCATCCAAAAGGTAGTGCTTTTTTTTTATTGCTTGACACAATTTTATAAAACGAAAAAGAAGTTAATAACTAAAAATGTCTAAGTGTTCATTAAAATCATATTTTATTTCCGCTCTTCCAAAAATTCTGATATAACTGAAGATATCATTTCGGAATAATACTTTGCCCCTTTTGAATTTAAATGTGTAAAGTCTGCAAAATTTCCCGGATAATCCGAGAAATTATTATCATTTGAATAATCAATAAATTTTATATCGCCATTTTTAATATTTTCCATCAGGATATTTTTACCTACGGTATAATTAATATCCTTTTCATATTTGAATAACGGAGAATTTATTATAAGCAAATGAATTTTTTTCTCGGTACATATCTTTACAAATTTTTGGAATGTAACAACCTTATTTGAATCAATTTCCGGATGATTATCATTAGTCGTAATTGTATTCGCCGTATTATTTGTATCAATAAAGGCGTCTAACGGATCAAAACCCGACAACAGGATTGTGTTATTTACTTTTTTAAAATGCTGGGCAAAATAATCGTAGATGCAGGAATTATAGGGATATATTTTGGACAAAAATTTTATTTTCTCATTAGGACTCTTCATCAAAATTATTTTGTCTACCTCGGGATTTAACTTAAAATACGGAAGCATTACTTTAAGATTTTCGTAATCTATTGAATATTTGAAAAAATCCACCGGAGAAAATTCCAATATTATTAAATCGGGACTGTATCTTTGCGTTATCATAAATAATTCGGAATAATGTAGAAGAATAGAATGTCCCCCGTCAACACCATAGTTAAAACAGGTGCGATTTGTGTTTTTTGTTATTATTGCAGGATTAAAATGATGTAACGCTCTCGAATTACCCAATATTATAATTTTTTCATCGGCATTATAAAAAGCCCGGTTCAATGAATATATAATACCCCCGCCGGTATTATTGTAAAGGTATTTTAATGAACTGCCAATGACAAAGTCCAGAATAATTATAAGTATTATTATAGATATTATTTTTTTCAAAATTTAAAATATATAAATTGGCTTCCGTCCAGCACGCCTATTACAAGAATAATAATTACAAGAAAAACATATGACAATATTTCTTTAAAACTGTTGTCATATTCGGGAATTTCAGATTTTTTTAAACGAGTCTCCTGCAAAAATTCAAACAGTAATAAAATAATTATTCCAAATCCCGCATAGAAAAATCCTTTCTTTCCCCCTTCTATAAATAAACTTCCCGGTTTCGTAAATATATTCACGGCAACGGTAAAAGCATCATTCAGGCTGAGCCTGAATAACAGCCATGAAAAATTAATTACAATAAAACTAAATGCAATTTGAAAACTTCTGCGTAATGTTTTGTGTTTTGATAATCCCGTCCTGTAACTTAATTTCCCGCGAATTTTTTTTGTAAAAAGAGACAAAGATATTACTATACTCCAGAATATTCCCCATACTAAATAATTAATTTCAATTCCGTGCCATAAACCGCATAACGAAAAAGTTATAAATGTGCTGATAAAATATACTAACTTAAGTTTTTTCCCTTTAAATATTTTTGTGAGTTTATAAGAAACAGGAAGAAACACATAATCTCTTAAAAAAAGCGATAACGATATGTGCCACCTGTTCCAGAATTCTCTTAAACTAAATAAAAAATATGGACGGTTAAAATTTTGTATCAGGTTTATTCCAAACATTTTTGCACTGCCCAAAGCTATATCCGTGTATCCGGAAAAATCAGTATAAATCTGAATCGTATATAAGAAAAGAGCCAGCAGGTAAGTTTTTCCGTTGTATTGATGTACATCCGAGAAAACCACATTTGTATAAATTGCAAGCCTGTCGGCGATAACTAATTTTTTAAACAGACCCCAGATTATAAATTTTATTCCTATGTAAATATTTTCCGAATTGATTTTATCCGGTAATTTTAGCTGTGAAAATAATCCCGCGGGTTTTTCTATCGGTCCCTGTGCTACTTTAGGAAAAAATAATCCCGCAGTCAAAAAAATACCAAAATTTGTATTAACGGCAGAATTATTTCTGTATACTTCTATATCATAAGCAATTAAAGGCAATACAAGATATGATAAACCCAGCGGATAAGGAATAATCGGGGATGCAAAAAATTTAAATAAAAATAATACAGCTATATTTAACATTACTATCACTGAAGTCAGAAATAATTTTGTTTTTACGCCTATTTGTTTTTTTACAATAAAACAGGTTAAATAATTAAATATTATTAACGAAACAAATAAAATAATATTTGAAGACGGAAGTGAATAATAATAAAATGAGCTGAACAACAATATAACAAGCCACTTGAATCGGTTTGGAAAAAAATAAATCAGGAACACACTGATAGAAAGGAAAAATATATAATTTAATGAGTTGAAAAACATATTAATATATATTTATTATCATAATTAAGCGGTAAGATATGAAATATAAGAAATCTTGTAAATAAAAATCAGTTCTGATTTCACAAGAACAAGTTTGTCAAAAGCAAATATAACTTGATGAACTTTATGAACTAATGAGTCGGAACGGTACCGATGTATCGGGACGACCTCACAAGCTGACTTGTCAGAACGGTCCCGATGTATCGGGACAATCTCACAAGCTTACTTGTCGGAACGGCTGGATTCGAACCCGCGACCTCCAGTTCCCAAACTTTCTGCGAAACCTTTTTTTTCTCAAATATTCTCACTTTTTTTATTCATTGTTAAACAGTTTCGCTAACATTTGTGCATCTTTTCCTAATATTTTCCATAAAAATAGTAAATATGATATCAAAACAAAAGTATTATATTCATAAGAAAAAAAATGGTTACTATTACCTTGTAATAGTATCAAATATCCCATACTTAGGCTATGTTTTATAGGTCAATAAAAAATAATGCAATCTGGTCTATTTGTGCAAAAACTGGGCTATCTGGGGAGGGTGTTTTGAGCTGTGTTTTAACGGATTAACCTTCAAACTACTGAATTATACATTATTTTAAGTTTATGTATGATAAGGTTGTCAGATTTACCGGATATGCAAAGCATATCCGGTTAATCTCCTTCCCTTAATAATATATTAAAACTATCATTACTTAATTAACAGCATTTTCTTCGTATCGCTGAATCCATCCGTCATCAATCTATAAAAATATACTCCACTGGGATATTGCGATGCGTTAAATGTTGCTTCGTATGTGCCTGCATTTTGTTTTTCATTCACAAGTGTTTCAACTTCACGTCCGAGCATATCGAAGATAACAAGTTTCACAAATCCATTCTTTGGAATTTCATAGCGAATACTTGTTGATGGATTAAAAGGGTTCGGATGGTTTTGTTCCAATGAATATGATGATGGAACAACTTCAGAGATTGGTTTTATTCCTAAAATCTCCGTGTAAGAACGACGCCAAACACTCCAACAATTATAACCTGATATACCTATAAAGATGTAATTGTTAAAGAATAAAATCGCTGTAGGTGATGGACCGTAACATAATCCTTGATTTTTATCTATCCAGTTTGTTCCATTATTTGTAGAAAGATAGATGCCGCTACCATTTGTCCCAGCGAGAATATTATTTTCAATGTTGGCAAGGGAAAGGATTTCTGTATTAAATGAAACATTAAAATTCCAGTTTGTGCCATTATTTGTGGAAAGATAAATACATGCACTAGCACTACTATACCATGTCCCTGCAAATATATTATTTCCATTCACTGTTATTTTATAGACCAATTGATTATTCAACCCTGTTTGGCTCCAGTTTGCTCCATTATTTGTGGATAGATAAACTCCATTATTACCAGTTCCCGCAAAAATGTTATTCCCATTAAATGCAATGGTATTTACATTATCATTATTCAAAGCAGTTTGAACCCAGCTTGTTCCGTAATCCGTTGAAAGAAACACGCCGCCGTAAGTTCCCGCAAAAATGTCATTTCCTCTCACGGCAAGGCAAAAAATACCTAAATGTAAAGAATTTTGAGTCCAGCTTGTTCCATTATTTGTAGAAATATAGAGCCCACTGGTATCAGCTCCTGCAAATATATTATTTCCAATAACCGCAAAGCAATTAATTGTTTTATTATTCAAACCAGTTTGTGTCCAGTTCGTACCGTTATTTGTCGAAACATAAACACCATAAAGAAATGTTCCTGCAAAAATATAATTTCCGTATGTCGCAAGGGACCAAACCTCTTTATTATTTCCCATTCCACTCGACATCTGCACCCACTGTGCTGAGCAGTTGTTAAATGTTAAATTATAAATTAAAAGAGCAAGTAAAACGGTAATCATTTTCTTCATTTTTATATCTTCTATTAATTAGAATTAAGTAATTTTATTTTTTATTTCACTAACAACATCCGCTTCGTCTCGCTGAATCCATCAGTCGTTAATCTATAAAAATAAACTCCGCTTGAATATTGTGAAGCATTGAAAGTTGCTTCGTATGTTCCTGCGGTTTGTTTTTCATTTACAAGAGTTTCAATTTCACGACCAAGAGCGTCATATACAATTAATCGCACATTTTCACTTCGGGGAATTTCATATCGAATATTTGTTGAGGGATTAAATGGATTTGGATGGTTTTGACATAAAGAAAATTTGTTTGGAGCGAGTGAACTAATACTTTGAACTCCTAAAATTTCCGTAAGTGAACGACGCCAAACAAATTGCCCATCAGTGCCTGCAAAGATATAATTGTTTGTTATCAACAAGGAATAAACCGTCGGAATAATAATAAACCCCTGATTTTTATTTACCCAGCTTACACCATTATTTGTAGAAAGATAGACTCCATTATCTAATGTTCCTGCAAAAATATTGTTCCCGCTTGGAACAAGAGAATAAACAGTTTTATTATTTAATGTAGTTTGAGTCCAGGATGTTCCCAAATTTGTAGAAAAACAGACTCCATTATCTAATGTTCCTGCAAAAATATTGTTACCGATGGATATAAGAGAATAAACAGTTTTATTATTCAAAGCAGTTTGAATCCAATTTGTTCCGTTATTGGAGGATAGGTAAATACCATTAATATCCGTTCCCGCAAAAATAAAATTACCAAGTATTGTGAAAGAACGAATGGTTTTATTATTCAAAGCAGTTTGAATCCAGCTTGTGCCGTTATTTGACGAAATATAAACACCAGACGAATCTGTTCCTGCAAAAATATTATTTCCGAGTGAAGATAATGACCATACAGTTTTATTATACATTGCGGTTTGCGTCCAATTAGTCCCGTTATTTGTTGAGAGATATACACTTCTAATTGCCCCAGCAAAAATATTATATTGAGAGATTGAAAAGGAATATACAGTAGTAGTATTCAAATCAGTCTGTATCCAATTTGTTCCACTATTTGTGGAAATATTTATACCGATATAATCTGAACCTGCAAAGATATTATTTCCGAGTGAAGATAATGTCCTAACATATTGATTATTTAAATCAGCTTGAATCCAGTTTGTGCCGTTATTAGTGGAAAGATATACGCAATTTTCATACGTCCCTGCTATGATAATATTCCCGATTGTTGCAAGAGACAAAATGTATAAATTACTCAAACCAATAGGCGTCCAATTAGTTCCGTTATTTGTTGAAAGATAAACACCATGATTAATTGTTCCCGCGACAATATTATTTCCAACTGTGGTAAGTGAAGAAACAGATATATTATTCAGTCCAACTTGAGTCCAATCAATCCCGTTATTTGTTGAGAGATATACTCCATTATTATATACCCCTGCATAAATATTATTACCTTTAAAAGTAAATGCCCAAGCTGATTGATTCAAAGAAGTTGGAGTCCAATTTGTGCCGTTATTTGTAGAGAGGTAAGTGGTATAAAGCGAATTTCGTGCAAAAATATTATTTCCATTTGCAGCAATTCTACTAATAAATGTAGTTAAAGCGGTTTGAGACCAATTAGCGCCATTATTTGTGGTGATAAAGACTCCATAATCTGTCGCAGCAAATATATTATTACCACTCGTAGCAAGGCCTGAAATTTCTCCGTTATTTAATGAGGTTTGAATCCAACTTAAGCCGTTATTAGTTGAAAAATAAACACCTTTATAAGTTGTCCCTGCAAAAATATAATTCCCGTTAACAGTAAAAGATGTAACCCATTCACTTTTCAAAGTAGTTTGAGTCCAGTTTGTTCCATTGTTTGAAGACAAATAAATACCTTGTTGTGTCCCTACGCAAATATAATTATTGCCGAATGTAGCAATGGAATTACCACTCCCTACCGAAAATCCATATGTTTGCACCCACTGCGAAGAGCAATTTTTAATTAAGAATGTTAAATTAAAAATTAGTAAAACGGGAATTAACACTATTAACTTATAATTAATGTTATTCATATAATTATTTTTTAAATTACTTTTATAAAACTTATTTATAACAGTAATAATCCCAGTGAGATTAGATTTGGATTCATAGTTGAAACGTATATAGAAATATTAAAAAAATAAAGTTATTTATCAGGAAAAGGATTTCTTTAAAATCACTTTAAATAGTTTGTTTTGATTGCAGGCAAAATTCAGAGAGTTGATTTATAAAAATATTCCTCTTAGATTATATACAAAACTTGCAAAATGGCTTGCAAAGATTTTTTTTGATAATGAAACCTTTAAGGGTTATAATACAGGCATAAGCACCTGGCAAGTAATCCCTTTTAGGTTTTTTTATTTTATGAAAATATTTTAGATAAAAATTGTTAAATAAATTGATAAGAATGTATATAAAAACAAATAAGGATTTGTGGAAAAGAATAGAAATTCTAACTGTTTTTGTCGGAACGGCTGGATTCGAACCAGCGACCTCCAGTTCCCAAAACTGGCGCGATAACCGGACTACGCTACGCTCCGAAGGTAGAATATCACAAATTTTAACTAAAATACACATTTTCAAATTCAGTTGAAAGGTGCATTTTTAGTATTATACTCTAAAATAGTGAGGAATAGTGAGGAGTAGTGAGGAAATAGTGAGGAGTCTTTCATATAGATTATAAACAATATTCCAGAAAGGGATATTTATATGTTCTTATCTAAAAATAGAAAAACAGGAGGTAGATATTATGTTTATTATACAGATGAAAACGGAAAGAGAAAATCAGTCACTACTGGAACCTCGTATAAGAACGAAGCGTTAGCCTTCTTAATAGCCTTTGCTAACCGACCAAAAGAAATAAAGCCCACCGAACCTGTTATAAAACCTCTTGAAAAGTTTTCTGAACTTGAAGATAAAGTAATAAGCTTTGTAAAAGATAACCATCGGAAAGGAACTGTTAGTATATATAAATTCACTATGAAATCTTTCCGTGAAACCATCGGTGATAAACCTCTCAACGAAATAACTATTAGAGATGTTGAGCATTACAAATCTGAAAGACTGAAGAAAGTAAAACCATCTACATGTAACATTGATATTGCCACCCTGAAAGCAAGTTTTAACATAGGATTAAAGTTCGGGTGGGTTTTACACAATCCGGTTAAAGGAATTCCCAAGCTAAAAATTCCTCAAAAAGAAAAACTATGTATGTCTGATGAAGAAGTAGCTAAGCTTTTAAGCGAAGTAAAAGAGTACCCTTTGATGCGTAATATAATTCTCTTTGGTTTGTACACTGGTTGTCGCATGAAGGAAATCACGAATCTTCAATGGAAAGATATAGATTTGAAAGATAGAATAATACAAATCCGAAACAAAGAAGACTTTAATACCAAAACAGGAAAATCAAGGTTGATTCCCATAAGCGATAAACTGTATTCAACTATCAATCAGATTATAACTGAAAATGGAAATATAATTAACTTCCACGACCCGGATTCATATATATTTTCAAAAGAGAATAATATTAGATTCACTAATAGCTCCGTTACTCATATGTTTAAGTATTACATTCGAAAAGCAAGACTCCCGGAGAAGTTTCACTTCCATTGTTTACGTCATACGTTTATAACTAACTGTATAAAGCGTGGAATCAGCATTAACTACGTTCAAGCCTTGGCAGGCCACAGTGAAATAAAGACCACGCTAGGCTATATTCACATTGGAATTGAAGACTTAAAGAAAGCAATCCTGGCTATTGATTAGGCTGGGATTGTTTTTTCGATAATTAAACATAATCAAGTAATCACGATTGCAAAATCGTAGTTACTTTTTTCGGAACAGAGATAAGTACTGCATAATGGAGGAGTGTTATCGTAAGTTATCCGTATTAAGATGACTCTTATAATCTCTCTTATTAAGTTCTCTTATAGTTAGCTCTATCTACTTGAATAACTTAATAATCTTGATTATACCCCTTGGTTATATATATCTTGATTGTGTATTACTATGCTATGTAAGGCCTATTACTATGAAAGCTTATGTTATGAAAAAAAAATCCATTTTTTTTGGGGGTGGAATATTCCTTTCCCGCTAATTCAATCTATTTCTGCATTTTTTTTTCGTGGCTGTATATAGAGCCAAACGAATTTTCCATTTAAGTGGAATATCAGTATTTCTGTCCATCAATTTTCCACTCAAGTGAAAAATGTAGGGGTGAGTTATTTTTTGTTAGATAGATTATTAGGATATATTATATTACCATCGTCATCTGTTATTGTAATTTTAATCATACCTTCAATTTCTTTTCTTATTTTAGTTGGAGGGCTTTTAATTACAATGTATCGCTTTTTATCTTCATCCCATCGACTCCAGTCGTATCTTGTAAAAATAAAACTGTTCTCATAATAATGACCAATTACTTTTTCCTCGTTCGGATCATCATAAGGATGATATTCATAAAATCCAAAATCAGAAATTCCAATGACCGGTTTGTATTCACTAATATTTTTATCCAGGTTACTTCCATTACTAATTAAATCCGAAAGAATAAAATTTCTTGGCTCACTTCTAATGTTATTATAATCGGTCAAATACAATCTTAAACAGTCAAGACTATGACATTTAGTAAGACTTTTATAGACGACAGCGGAAGGACCATCATGTTCATAAATATATTGTGACTGCTTGATGTTATAATAATCTGAATTAATGTGGTGGGCAATCCAGTGCCAATCCATCGCCCAGTCTTTTGTATAGTGTCCAAAATCACTTGCTAATTGTTGATTTGATTTAACATTCTCTAATGCGACACAAACGATATCAGCAAGATGTTTGATTTCGGTATTGCTAAACTGATATTCTTCATCCATTGGTTCAACAATAAACTTGTTTACATAGTTTAAAGATCTTTCCCGTAATGTTAATTCAAGGATATTCATAAAGAACATTCATTTATTTCTATAATTTTATTAACAATTCTAGTCGCTACTTCTTGATTAAACCATCCATTTGATGGGTGGCGAGTTAACCAGACTCTACCACAACTTGAACCGCGCCATTTAATTGGAAGTTGGCTTCTAGGATTAATTACAATATCTTCTTCAATATAATTATTATTTGCATCAAGTCTTGGAAAAGATAATTCACTTGGAAAAATAAAACCTAACTTTTCAAAAGTATTTTTTAATTCACTTCCAACTTCTTTTCCCATTATAAAAAAATATATATCATTAGGTTTCTGTTTTAATTTGTACTTAATGAATTGTTTAAGTAAATAAATTCTTTTATTTAATATTCTATTTCTAAATTTTACTTTTTCTGTCTGTGAATTCATAATACCAAATATCTCTTTGTATTGTTTTGGGTAAGGTGCAAGATCTCTATTGCACCCTAGTGGATATAAATTTGAACAAAATTCTTTATACTCAATATTATTGTTAAAGATTAAATATCCTTCTTCGGTTCCTATATTTTCTCTATAAATATCTCTGCGTATTTTATATGCTAACCGAGTTTGTTCTTCTTCTGTTCCGGGTGCAGTATTAACAGGATTATTTTGATAATATAAGTTTATTATTTTTTTTCTTTTAGAACACCAATTTCGATAATCCTTTAAACTTATGAAAGGACTATTTTCTTCTATAGCAATAAAAATTATAGAAGCCGTTAATGCATTTCCATAACCTAAAAATTTAATTGGGATATTAATTCTTTTATATTTTCGCATAAATTATTCTTTTGGAAATTCTTCAATTGGGATAATTTGTCTAGAATCTTTTTCACTAAAATGTTTTCTAGCTTCTTTTATGTCAGCTTTTGTATATTTTCCTTTCACAATATTTGCCCCAATTACAATCGCACTAACTACTCCAAACAAATCCGGCGGATTATCGATTGATACTTGAAAACCAAAACCATAAACCCCATATTTAAAATCATCATTTTCGATTTCATTTATTAATTTAAGTTCTACCATTCTTTCTAATTCTTTATGTAATTTCAAGGGTTCGCTTTTTGAATAATAAAACAAATCCCAATTTCCAGTGGCACTATTTAAGCGTGAAAACACTCTTGTTGAGTTACCTGCATTAAACGAATCTTGAACAGATTCTAATTTTTCTCCTATATAAGACCTTTCGCGACGGCTTATTGATCCAATTTCCCAAGCAAAGTAAAGTCCAATAGGATAACCATCTAGTAATTTTCTTTTATTTGAAAAAAGTATGTCCATTTTTAATTTGCTTGATTTTTTTAAGATAAAGAAATTGCTCCGAGGTACAACATCACGCGGTGCTGTACCCCGGACCCGGAAGTGTGCTACCGCGTAATGCTTAACTCAGGGATTTGCACAACTCCTTTGATTTTCAAAATCGTCATCTCAGTTTCTATCATTCATGGTATTTGTTTTTTTCGATTATATAAAGATGAATAGTAAGTGGCGGAAATTTAAACAGACTTAATTTAACATATATTCTAAAAGTTCAAAAGATGCCCCTAAAAAAACTTAAAACCGCCGACTCGTAAGAGTCGTTTATAATGATTTATATTAATTTATAATAATTTATAAGATCTATGAGGACCGGCATAATGTATGTAACTTGATTATATTATTGGCATTTAACCATTTTTTGTGTATAAAAACATTGCATGACTCATTGAAATATTTGCATTACTCTTAAAATATATTGCATAATTATTAGAAAAATTGCATTACTCTCTTAAAATATTGCACAGTAATTTGATATATGAAAATTGAATAGCTGTGCAAATTTTACTTTAATACAGTTGAACAATGCAATATTTTACTTTAAGCAGGAACCTCAGCTTTTTCTTCTATTTCACAGAAATGATCCAATCTCCAAAAATACTCATTTACTGTTTCATTACTAATATTTTGTGCCTTAAGAACTTTATCAATAATATCTTTATTTGTACAAACTCTAGTTAATCGCTCTATTATTTCAAAATCTTTTTTAAGCTTTTTCGTATCTACATCTTCCGTAATGTAAATATATCCATATTCATTATATGGTGAATCCTTTTCATTTTCTAAAGTATTTGGTCCATCGGTTGCAAAGTTATTTTGAGAAATTTCATTATCATCCAATTCAATATCTTTTGAAATATCAACGTTTACGTCTTCGTCATCATTTAATGATATTTTATTATCCATTTTTATATCATCATCCGATATTTGTTTTTGATCGTCATTTCCACAGTATTCTCTTATCGATTCCGGATTCTTTTTTGCTTCATCTTTTTTTAGAAAGCATTCTGTTTTCTGCATCGGTTCAAATTCATAGGTTGATTCTTCTGCGTCAGAATCATCCGCAGTAATCACTTCATTAATCTGAATAATGTGATTACTCATTTTACTATTCTGAATCGTATTATAACTTTTCTTAAATGGCTTGCAGGTTCCATAGTCATATACAGTATTTATGATATTATATCCTTCATCCATTTCGATGTAACCCATTTTTTGTAATACTCTAAGGTATTTCTTCACATAATTTTCATCGTGGTGTAAAAATGCACTAATTGACTCAGATGTTTCTCTGGATTCTATAATCGGCGCATTAATAAGATGATGACGATTTTTGGCGATAAGATAATGATAGACCTGTAATACTTTTACGAGTGTTTTCTCTTTTTTACTTGTATCCGGCAGAGCATTTTTTAATCTCGATAAAAAATCGAGCAAGAAATTATTATTTACTTTAATATAATTCTGAAAACCCTCGACTTCCTCAAATAAAGAGTTACATATGTCATGATTTGCTTTTACAAGATGCCCCTTTTTTTCTACTAATCCATATTCGGTTAATTGATCTTTCGCTCTTGATATTGTCGCTGGATCAGTGTCTAATAATTCACAGATCAGATTTGTATCTGTTTTGAAAAAATTATTCGGATTGTACTTTATAGTTTTGACATCTGACAAATAGATACATATGTATACCCAAGGTGTATATACTGATTTGAATTTTTTGTGTTTGTCGAAAAGAAAATCCGGTTTCATTTCAACATGGCATTTATCGGCTCTTAGTTTCATAATTTATAGAGATTTTGGTTTATTATAAAAATTGAATTTAATATCAGTACTGAAGATAACTCTCCCTTCTTCTTTACTGTAAGAATGTATATAGTAATCGTTGTATACTAAAATGGAGCGACAGCTTTTATGGTGCGGTTGGACATATTCGGTATTTTCAATCATACCAAATTTTACTAGTTCTCTGAAAGCACGCCTGATTATATTTCTGCATACTTTGGTTTCTCGGTGTATCTGATTGATATTAAGNNAACTCAACCGGATACTTTTCAATTACAGCCTTTAACTTCGGGCTATTAAAGTGAGTCAATCGTTTTTTCTTAAATCTTTTTTGCTTTTTTTGAAGTTCTCTGTTAAGACACTCTTCAAGAATTAGTTTTTGTTCACGGGATAGCAGAGCCTTTGTCATTATTCAACTACCCTTTCTTCCCTTTTTAATTCAGCTTTTACTATATCATATATATCACATAACTTTCTGAAAAAGTTGTGCTTCATAAAATATGGTTTATAAGCGTCAATTAATTTTTTTAGCTCCTTAACAAAGCATTCACCAATGTAATGGATTTCATCATCGGTCAATCCGGTCAAATCAATTAGTTCGACCTGTTCTTCTATTTTCTTAATCATCTTTATAATTGTTTAATTTATAATAGTAATTTTTTCTTAATACTGAATAGCATTTGACAGAAGTGTTCACAACTGAAAAATAGGATTCAGGATTCTTATTCTATTAAATACCGTTTGACACAAAAGTGGGCAAGTTTTAAAGTGAAATTATTTTAAAATTATTACTACTAACCGGTAGGTTAGAAATCTGAAGGGACTTTTTAATCTTGGATGAGATTAAAATAGAATCCTCTTAATTATATACAAAAATAGTAATTTAAAATTTAAAAGTCAAGCCTTAAATATTGTAATAACAAATATTTATCTCTACTTATATTCGCTTTACAATTCCTTGTAATCACCGAAATTAAATGAAAGAGATTCGGTATATACTACTTTCCGGAGATCAATATTGAAGTGGCAACTTCTATGCTGTGTTTATATTTTGTATCTAAAATATAATATTAAAAAATTTTATAAATTGTTATATTGCTTCTTACACTATCATATGGATAAAAAGAAAATTCTAAAAAAACGGGTTTTAAGGGAATTCAAAGGATATGAAAATTTTGAGATTTATAGTATTGAATTTCCTTTTTTTGAAAAGCTTGTCTTACTTTGCAATTTAAGAGAATTATTGTTTAGAGAATTACCAGATTTAGTATTAAGTGTCGAATATGATTATTACAATGAAAAGCAAGAATTAAAAGAGAAATTACCTTTTTATTATAATAAACTTTTTGCAGAAGACCATGAAATTTTAAATGTATCAAGAATAAAGAAGCAATACAAAGAATATTTTAATTATATAGTTAATTTACATCCAGATAATCATATATATCAATCAATAAAAGAAAAGTATTCTGAAATTTACCAGCTTATACATGAAAACATTTTCTACATTTTGGAGGCAAGAAAAATTATTGAATATACAGCGACGAATAAGGAGGATGATTTCAGTATTCAAATTGCAAAAGAAACACTTACCAAAATTGGATACGGTGAAATTTTTAAAGATTCATTAAAAATTAAAAATACTTTTAGTAAAATTATCTGGAAAAAATCAGTTACTGCATTAGAATCAATGATTAATGATTTATCAGAACATGGATACACTGATTTCTTTGAAAAAAAGTTTTTTTACCAACATTTTATTATTGATTATAAGGACGAGTTCTTACAAGAATTTGAAAATTATAAACTAAAAAAAATAAACTGGAAAGAAGAACTTGAGCATTTAGCTTTTTTGTTTGATCAATTAATAAAAGATGAAATAATATCGCTTCAAAAGAAACAAAATAATAAAATCACAATAGAGCATTTTAATTGGAATGATAATGAAATAGATTCAGATTCGCTAAGAACATCCCGTTACAATGTAAAGCAAGATTTTAAAGACATTAACACAGATAAATACATTGAAATTAGCAACTTAATAAATCACATCAAAAAAATAAAATAATTCAATTCTAAAAAAGCCAGTCAAAATTCAAATTGACGTTTTTCATTTTCTGATTTTTTCAATTCTGTCAATTGTACTGTCAACCAAATTCCCGTTTATTTATAAGAAAAGTAATTAATACTTTTTTTATAAAACGCCAATTATTTGGCAGAAAGGTCAGTAAAATGACAAACACACTAATAAAAAGCATCGAAGTGCAAGCTCTCGATACCCCATTATCTGAGGTATTTAAAATAACTATTATTGATTCAAATTTACCAGAAAATAATTTGATCAAAACTAAAGAAGGATTAAGATCCGTAGAGGAAGAATTATTGAAAGTTCGGGATAAAATACAATCGGATATCAATGATTTAAATTCAAATCCCGATGTTACACAACAGTTATTTGTAAAGTATGATGAATTATTTGCTCTTAAAAATGAAATTCATTCTTTTCTGGTACAAAAGTAATGTATAATTCAGAATCATATAAGAATAATTCAGGGCAGTTTGGAAGTTTAGCAATGGTTAAATACCAGATTGTCCCCTTAATTACTGATACTTTAAAGCCTATTTACGCGGAAGCAAAAAAGGCAGCGGAATTTGACGATGTCTCAGTTTTGATAACAGGTGAAACAGGTACTGGGAAAGAATTAATAGCTCGGCATATTCAAAAACAATCACCAAGAAAAAACCGTCGTTATGTTGAATTAAATATAGGCAAAAATTCAGGGGATTTAATTAATTCAGATCTTTTCGGACATCTCAAAGGTTCTTATACGGGTGCAACAAATGACCGTAAAGGGTTTCTCGCAAAAGCAGATAAAGGTACAATTTTTCTTGATGAAATCGGTGAAGCACCTATGGATGTTCAGAAAAATTTACTGCGTGTTATACAGGAGGGTACATTTTATCCTGTAGGTTCAGATGAAGAGGAAAGAACAAATGTTCGAATAATTTCTGCTACTAATGCGAGCTTAAAAAATAAAATACTTAATGGCTCATTTCGAGAAGACTTGTATTACCGGATTAGTGATTTTGAAATTGAATTACCTCCACTCAGAAAATACCCTAAAAACGAATTGAAGGAAATCTTTGAACATTTTTTAACCGAGAAAGCTAAAAAGATAAATAAACGAGCTCCCTGGATTAAAACAGATGCATTGGATAAGATATTGAATTATCAGTTCAGAGCTAATTTCCGTGATTTAGATAGAATAGTGAAAAGAATTTTTATTTCTCAAAAAGTTGAAGTTAATGAAACTGATTTATCAGGAATACTGGACGAAAATGAAATATCAGTACCGAAAACAATGGATGAAATTAAATATAGTGGAGCATTAGAAGCACTCAAAAAAAACGATTATAATATTACAAAAACTGCAAAAGAATTTAAAATTAGTATTAATACATTAAAAAGCATCCTTAAAAGGGATATATCAAAAATTGACTAGTGCGATATCAATTTTTAATACTCAAATCATAAAAATATAGGAAAATCAGCCTTTTTAAGTTTTGGCATAATATTTCTATTAATAGAAATAAAATAGTTCATTGACATAAAAATTCTGTAAATAATTCAGGATACTGAGTTGCTGAATTTCAGCATTCAAAATTGTGATTTAAAAATATTGTCTTTAAAACGCAACATATAATAATATGATTTTTTTAAATTCACGCCCCTTACGGGGATTTTTATAACCAAAATAGGAAATATGGCTACAAAAAAAGCAACAAATTTCACTATTAGCACTCAGGCAGATTTTTTGAAATTCGTTGAAAATCTTCCGATCTGTAACTCAAAGCAAAAAGTGAAAGTAAAAGCTACGGTGACTGATTTAAAGTCACTGGATCTTCTTAAGTTGAAAGACCTCGAAGAAAGCATTTACTTATCAGGTGCTAATATTGAATTCAATCTCCGCGGAGATGTTGGACCTTTTTCAGCTGCTTTACTAAACCGCCGGTTTAAACGAACTGGGTTCTCAGGGAGACATTTCGACTTATCAATCCCTGCTTCAGTTAGTTCAGAAGAAAAGAACATGCTCGTTGACCGAATCAGTAAGTGTGTTAAATCTGATGCGGAAAAGGAAATTAAAGTGTTGATTGACAAAGGCGCCAAAATCTCTATGAAAGAGGCGAAAGACCTGGGGCTTATCGACCAGGAAATCGATCTTTCTAAACGTAGAGGACAATCACAGAAAACCAACGCTGTGGTTACTTCTGAAAGTACCCAATCTTCTGAAACTGTTACACCATAGCAGAAGGAGGGCAAAGGGGAGGTTTTAATTTTGACCTCCCCAACTTTTATGAAAGTAAATTGCAAAATATCACCTCGATTGATTATGAATATCTCTTCACTTTATACTGATTCGGTCCGTGTTTTTATGGAATATATAGACAATTCAATAGATTCTGCCGAGAATGAAAATTCTTTAATGGTAAATCTAACAGGTGAAAATATTCAGTATAAAAATAAAGTTGAGATAAAAATAAGTATCTCAGGAAAATATTATAAGACCGGAAAAATTAAAATCAGTGATAATGCTACCGGTATTAAAGAATTAAGAAACGTTGTTGAGAAAATTGGTAATTCGGAAAAGAAATCACAAGCTTGGTTAAACGGTCAATTTGGCTACGGAATTTACAGTTTTTTAGCTATATGCGATACATTGGAATTCAGGACTAAACACGTTGATAATATATACTCAGAATATATTAAAATTAAAAGAAATGATTTTATGATTGATGACCTGAACGATTTAAAATTTGAAATTGTAACTGAAAAACCGCATGCTCCGATTTCAGGAACAGAAGTAACATTATCAGGTTTTTCAAAAGACAGCTGGTCTGAAATAAATGTTGATCTTCTTAAATCAGAAATTGAAAGCCATTTCGAATTATTACTCCAAAACCCGAATATTGAAATTGAAATCATTAATTCAGATGGAAAATCATTTCAATGTTTCCCTTATGATTATAATCAACATCAAGGTGAAATATTTGATAAAACAATTTCGATACCGGTAAAAGTAAATGAATTTGATGATTTATTAGGTAAGAATAGAGTACGAATATTTTTAAAAATTACTCCAAAAGTAGCTATTGAAAGACCGCCCGTGTTGATTTCCAAAAACCGCCGGGTAATGGAACTCTGGCAAATAAAATACAATTTATTCAGGTCTCAAAAGAGAAAAGAACTTTGGAACGCACCAAATGTAACTGGATTTATTGATGCCAAAAATCTTTTAAATCCGACTTTGGCCAGGAATGATTTTAAAAATGATAAGAATTATAAACTTGTAAGAAAAGCAATATTAGATACTGAAGAAGAAATCCTGACAAAATTTAGACAGGCAGTAGCAGACAATATAACTGGTGATTTTTCTGAAATTGAATCGCGTTTTAATTCAAATTTAGAAAGTCTTATTGATATAAGTTCTGAAGACAAACGTAAATTTCAAAATGGGGATATAGTAAAATTATCAGATATTGGTGAATTGTTGAATGTTCTAGTCCCTCATAGAACAGGCTCAACTGAATCTAACTTTTTAAAAGACAATTTAAATACAAGTGTTGGTAAAGGGAGTAAGAAGAAAAAGGTATCCGAGGAAAGCGAAGTAATAAAAATGGAGAAAAGTCGTGAATTTGTGTCTATACCAAATAGTGATGAAAATAAATTGATACTAAAAATAGATGACTCCACTGAACCCATAAAAGACAGTAAAGGGAATATTAAACGTTCAGAATTATTCGGCAATACTGTACACATTTACAAGAAACACCCTGATTTTATAAAAAGGATATCAACGGACAGACTTGGTTTAGAGTTTGTCACTTCAGAGTTAATCACATATTTAATCAGTGAAATGTTGATACATTACACAAACTTCAGTTTCCAGCAAAAAGAAAAATCTGAAAGAAAAGAAGTACTAATTTTCTTTACAGACTGGCTATACAAACTTGAAGATTCACTCAAAAATTTAATTGGAAAACCATTAAGTAAATAAAAATAATTATGATAAAGAAGAAATTAGAAATAAGAACACGTAATGAAGATATTCTTTGCATTGAAGAAGAAATAAATTCTACACACATAATAAATTTAATGAATTTGTTAAACTCAGACCCATCTCGTCATTTAATAATAAAGCTGGATAACATAATAAAAGGATGTTTTGCATATGCTAATTTATTTCGTGAAATTTTGCATTCAACTAATCGAAAAATTACTGTGATTTGCTCAGGAATAATAAATTTGAGCGGTTTGATTCCTCTCATAGGTAACTACCATATTGATAAATTAGCCTGTCATGATATGAGTTTCATTAGTGATAACCGCGATTATAAAAAAAATTATGTGGAGTATGCTTGTATGGAAAAATTTGATTTGTTTATCAAGGAAATACTTTTTAGGAATACGCTACTTTTTTACGACGAAATTTTAAAATTAACTAAATCAGTAGAAGTATATACAGCAAAAGAATTAATGGAATTCGGAATAATAGATGATATTTATTGTTTGTATACAGACAATAAATCGAATTCATCTTTTGCTGACAAAATAATCCAGAGAGAAGCAATACTCGAAAGACGAAATGAAAGAGACAAATTGAAATGTGAAGGTCGATTAATATCTACCCCGATAGGATTAAATTGAAAATTCAAGATTTTGAAAATTATACAAAATATTTTAAAAACTTATTAAACATTAAAACTTAAACGAAAGGAAAAAGTATTATGAAATTAACAAAGCAACAAGTCGCTATTTATGAATTATCAGTTAAGTCATTCATTGACTTTTACGAATTAAAATGTAACCTGCCGGATATTATAACTGAAGGCGATATCGAAGTACGGGAAGATTTATATCCCGAAGGTGTGGCGGCAATTTTTGCCGTTCCCTTTGATTATAGTATCGGTATGCATCTCTGGTTTGATACAGAATTAGGGAACTACCAAGTTTCTGTCGATATAGATTTTTTGAACGGGCGTACAACAGTTACTTTTGATTCTGATATTCATACAAGCGAACCTATAAAAGACAAACAAATTACCACTAAGGTAGAACAATTATCAGAAAAAGATTTCAATAATTTTGTGAGTAAATACCTTCCGGTTATTGAATCGTTTTTGGATACTTTAGATAGAATAGAAAGAAATAAACCTTGTGAAAATGACTGCTTTTACTGTGAACAAAGAAAGAAAAATAATGGGGGCTGTGATAAAATGTACATTTCAAAAAGTGAATATACTCCTGAAGAGAATGCATGGAGGCAACGAATAACCTTAGCCAGAGAACAGATGAAAAAAAATAAGTATGAGTTTTAATTTAAATCGGGAATTCGCCACCGAGGTTTACAAGCTGGAAGAAAAACTGAATAAACTAAACGGCGAAAGAATTTAAAAAATTTTAATTAATTAAATAAAGGAAAATTATAATGAAATTAGAAAAGAAATTTATCATAAATGATAATAATAGAATAAAGCAGTTAAAAAACTTTTATGAACTGAAATGCAATTTGCCGGGCAAAATTATAGTAGGAATTTTTGTAGTCAGTAAAGATTTATATCCTGAAAATGTCAATTGTGTAACTACCGAATATGACAAAGGTCACCTTACCCTTAATATGTTTTTTGATACTGATTTCGGATTATATTTAACTTTTAGTGTAATTGACCTTCATAACGGAAAAGTTACAACCCAGTTTTATCCTAGATATTTCAAAGGTGAGGAAATAGATAATGAAGTAAAGTTATACCCACTAAATACAGAACAAACAGAAAAATTAATCGATTTTTGTTTGCCTTCTATCGATAAGTTTCTGAAGACCATAAGTAAATTGAAAAGAAATTATCCTTGTTCAAAAGATTGCTTTTATAAGAATAAAAAAGGTAAAAATGGAAAATGTGATAAGATGTATATTTCTCAAACTGAATACACCCCTGAAAAAGACAAAATGAGGCAGCAAATTGCTCTTGGTATAAAGGGGAAGAAATAGAAACAATACAAAGAAATAAGGTATAATATAATTGGCAGACGCGATCTCAACATATAATCCGAATGAACAACCTCAAACCGAGGGTGTGAACCACATG
>PNBM01000101.1 GCA_003135995.1 Ignavibacteriota bacterium
TTACTTATTAATATTAATTTTTAAAAAGAACTTTTGTATTTAGTTTTTGTTTAATTAAAATGAAAAATAACTTTAGCATTTATTATATGCATTATAAAAAAATATCATTATTCTTGTTGATTTTTTTAATTTTTACCGCAGGTTTAGAATCTGCTCATGCACAGTTTGGAAAAAATAAAGTACAGTATAAAGAATTTAAATGGGAATATATTCAGACGAAACGGNNTCAAAACGGCTATGGATTAGCGGAATTTACAGCTACAGTAGCTGAAAGTTCATTAGTATCATTATCAGATAATCTTGATTATAGAATAATAAACAGAATTCCAATCATCGTATTCAATTCTCACAATGAATTTCAACAAAACAACGTCATTGATGAATATTTGCCTGAAGGTGTCGGAGGCGTTACCGAAATGTTTAAAAACAGGGTGCTCGTTCCGTTCGAAGGCAATTATGAACAGTTTAGACACGTAATACATCACGAGTTAACACATGCTTTTTTAAATGATATGCTTTATGGGGGTTCGATACAAAACGTAATTTCAAAAAACATTACACTTAGAATACCGATTTGGTTAAATGAGGGCATGGCAGAGTTTCAAAGTTTAAACGGACTCGATAAAGGAACTGATGTTTACATCCGGGACCTCGTGGTTAATAACATTTTACCGCCGATAGAATATTGTGACGGATATCTTGCTTACAGAGGAGGCCAAAGTTTTCTGGCATTTTTAAGTGATACGTATGGCCATTATAAGATTGGAGAACTTATGAATAACATCAAAAGTCTCAATGATGTCGATGCGGGATTTAAAGAAACTTACAAGCTTAATCTTGAAAAGCTTAATGATAAATGGCAAAAATATCTTAAAAAAGATTACTGGCCTGAAATAAAATCGCGAGATGAATTAACAGATTTTGCAAAGTCATTAACAGACCATGAAAAAGACGGAGGATTTTATAATGTTTCTCCCGTACTTTCTCCCTCCGGTGATAAATTTGCTTTCATATCAAACAGGAATGATTTTTTCGATGTATATATAGCGAATGCGAATACGGGTGAAATATTGGATAAAGCAATAGCAGGTAATACCACGAGTAATTTCGAGGAGCTTCAGGTGCTCACACCCGGGCTTTGCTGGTCTCCGGATTGCTNNAAAAAAACTCGCAATCAGTGTAAAAGCCGGAGAAAAAGATGCCGTTTTTATTGTTAACGTTAAAAATGGTGATAAAGAAAAATTACCTATCGATCTTGAAGTTATTTATTATGTAACGTGGGATCCGGCTAATAAAGATATCCTTGCATTTATTGGTTCAAAAGCAAATGAATCGGATTTGTATATTTACAATCTCAAGACCAAAACGCTGGAAAATTTGACTAATGATGTTTTTTCAGATTATAACCCTGTTTTTACTCCTGATGGCAAATATATTTATTTCACTTCTGACAGAGGAAATTATACTGACCCGGCTTCCATACCGGAGAATTTCAAAATGGCAAATTACGATTTATCAAGCAGGGATATTTATAAAATTGAACTCGCTACGAAAAATATAACTCGTCTGACCGAAACTAAAAATACGAAATACGGATATATGCAATTCAATAATGATGGTTCAAAAATGCTCTTCGTGTCCGATGAAAGCGGAATCAGTAATGTTTATTTAAGAGAAAATGATTCGAATGGAGTTGCTCACGTCAGACCTTTAACAAATACACTGGACCCTGTCGACCAGATTACACTTTCCAAAGATGGTAAAAAATTATTATTTGTAGCTTTGAATAAAGGAGGATATGATATTTATTCTATGGATCGCCCGTTTGAGAAAAAAATTAAAACGGATACTATTGAACTGACAGAATTTGTTAAAAACAACCTCGAACCAAAACAAAAAAATAATGATACGCTTCTTAATTTAGCTAAAAGTACGGATACGTTAAAATTGCATGTTAGTGATACAACACTTTTAACCATGTCATCAGGATTTGATACATTACTAATGAAATCAAATAAATTTGATTCATCGAGTGTGTATGGGAAAGATATTAAAATTAACTTTAAATCAGTAATGACTGATTCCCTTAGAAAAAAATATTATTCAGACACTATCTATTCAGATAACACAGCATTTAATGTTTTAAATTATCAAAATACTGACGGGTCGTACAAAGTAAATAAATATAAAATAAAATTTTCACCTGACTTGGTTTATGGAAATGTTGACTATTCAAGTTTTTATGGAGTAAACGGTATCGCCCAGATTTCGTTAAGCGATATATTGGGAAACCACAGGATAAATATTTTAACTTCAATGGTTATTGATTTAAAAAATAGTGATTACGCTATTTCATATTATTATTTGCCTAACAGAATTGATTATGGTGTTCAGGTTTATCATACTGCGCGTTTTCTTTATTTTGACAGAGGATTAGGTGCCGGAAGCCAGCTCTACAGGTTCAGAAATTATGGTGGCAACCTGAATGTTGAATACCCTTTAGATAAATTTAAACGAATCGATGCTGCACTTTCATTAATGAATGTAACAAGGGAAAATCTTGATGACCCTTCGGAACCATTTGTGAACAAATTTTTTATAGTGCCAATGTTGTCATTCGTTCAGGATAATACATATTTCGGATACATAGCACCAATTAAAGGTACACGTTATAATCTGACACTGTTGAACTCTCCGAAATATTCTTCGGATGCGCTTGATTTCACTTCAGCTCTCTTAGATTATAGAACTTATTATAAAATTGCAGACGGTTATAGCTTCGCAATGAGATTCGCAGGCGGTGCAAGTTTTGGAGCAAATCCCCAGATATTCTGGATAGGCGGTACTGAAAACTGGTTAAACTACAGGTTTGAAAATGGAAATATTCCGTATGGAAAAGGTATAGAAGAATATGCCTTTTCTATGCCGGGATTGCCTTTGAGAGGATATAATTATGATGCGATGTCAGGTTCTAAATATGCTTTGACAAATTTAGAGTTACGTTTTCCTCTTTTCAGATATTTAATTTTCGGAGCTTTACCGCTTGGTTTTCAGGATATTCAGGGAAATATATTTGTCGATGCCGGTACGGCTTTTTCGGATACAAAATCAGTTAAATTATTTTCCCGCGATACTTCGGGCACTTTCAAAACTCAGGATTTATTGCTTGGAACAGGTTTTGGAACAAGAATAGTCATGTTTGGATTCCCTCTTAAATTCGATGTCGCCTGGGCGTATGATATGAACAAGTTTTCACCTCCAAAATATTATATATCACTTGGATTAGACTTCTAAAATTCTGAATTCTGAATGTTGAATTCTGAATAAAAAAAGATAAGATTAAAAAAAAGACCGGAGATTAATCTCCGGTCTTTTTTTATATCAAAATATTAGTATTATTTAATTTTTTAAATTAAACGCCGCTCTTAATTTAAAATTTAACATTTAACATTGATTTAAGAGATTTCCCACGAAGAAGTTCCTTTAAGTAATTCATCGATGCTCAAATCAGTAGATTTTTTCTTTGCTTCTTCAATCTGATTTTCCATTTCAACTTCATATCTATTTCTTGACCTTGCGAGAAAAACTCCGAGAGGCATAGGCAATAAAGGATTATCGCTGAAACTACTTATTATAAATGCAAGATCTTTTGACGTTTCATCATATACAAGTACATCGTTGATACTGTTCTTTCCATCGTTTATATCTATTACTATTGGTTTCCATCCGTCAAGTTTTATGCCTTTATCTTTATTTTTTCCGAAAATAAGAGGTTTGCCATGTTCAATATATAATACATTATCATCACGCGTTGCTTTATCAGTATATAAATTATAGGCGCCGTCATTGAATATAACACAATTTTGTAAAACTTCAAGTAGTGTAGTTCCGAAATGATTAAAACATCTTAAAATCATTTCCTGCAAATGTTTCGGGTCTCTGTCCATAGTTCGTGCTATGAANNTATGAAAGACCCTTCCATTCCGAGAGCTATCGATACGGGGTTTATCGGATATTCAATAGAACCATATGGAGTGGTTTTAGTAATTTTTCCATGTTCGGATGTTGGTGACGCTTGTCCTTTAGTCAGTCCGTAAATTCTGTTATTAAAAAGCAAAATATTCACATCGATATTTCTTCTTAATAAATGGATAAAATGATTTCCGCCGATACTTAACAAATCGCCGTCCCCTGTTGCAACCCAAACGGAAAGATTTGGATTAAGGCATTTTACACCTGATGCAATTGCAGAAGCTCTTCCGTGAATTGTATGAAAACCGTATGTATTCATATAATAAGGAAAACGGCTTGAACAGCCAATTCCTGAAATGAATACAAATCTTTCTTTTGTNNTTCCAATCAATTGTGGAAAAGTTCTTTGAACTTGTGCTAACACAGAATAATCTCCGCACCCCGGGCACCATCTGACATCTCTGTCAGAAGTGAAATCTTTCGATGTTAATCCGGCATCAGTTTTATCTATTTGAGCAATTATTTTTGATTCATCCATGATATTTAATAAAATTTATTTTTAAACTTTTAATATTTCTTCAACTTTTCTTTCAATTTCAAATGACTTGAATGGTAATCCTTTGACTTTATTAAATGCAATCGGGTCAATAAGAAATTCGGCTCTGATTAATTTGCTTAACTGACCAAGGTTAACTTCAGGAATCAAAACCTTCTTAAACTGTTTTAATACATTATGAGTATTTCTTGGCATCGGAAACATATATTTCAAAACAGCATAAGATACATTTATTCCTTTGGCTATGAGATTTTCAACGGCAGTCGCAGCTGCACCGCCGGTACTGCCCCAGGCAAGTACTATTAATTCACCTGATTTTTCACCAACTACTTCCAGTTCCGGAATATCGAATTCAATTCTTTTGATTTTTTTAGCTCTGAGATTTGTCATCAGATTATGATTATCGGGCTCATAACTTACATTGCCGGTTACAGTTTGTTTTTCCAATCCGCCTATTCTGTGTTCGAGACCTTTTGTTCCCGGTTTCACCCATGGTCTTGAAAGAAATTCATTTCTTGCATAAGGGAAAAAACCGTCTTTTTCTGTTCTGAAAATAGCTTTCATTTCAGGCAAATCGGAAAGCTTGACAACTTTCCATGGGTCCATACCTTGCGCTATATAACCATCAGAAAGAATAATAACCGGTGTCATATATTTAACAGCTATTCTTACAGCTTCAACCGCAAGTTCGAAACAATCGGTCGGTGATGATGCTGCAAGAACAGGAACAGGACATTCGCCGTTTCTTCCATATAATGCCTGGAATAAATCGGATTGCTCTGTTTTTGTGGGAAGACCGGTTGAAGGTCCGCCTCTTTGAACATTAACAATTATAAGAGGTAATTCCGCCATAACAGCAAGTCCTATCGCTTCGGTTTTTAATGCCATTCCCGGACCACTTGTTGAAGTAGCCCCGAGCCCGCCCGCAAAAGATGCACCGATTGCAGTACAAATTCCTGCTATTTCATCTTCCGCCTGAAATGTTTTTACTCCATACTTTTTATATTTGGAAAGTGTTTGTAAAATTTCCGTTGCAGGTGTTATAGGATAACTTCCGAGAAAAAGTTGTAATCCGCTCTTTGCCGAAGCCGCAGCCAAACCAAGTGCTATAGCTTCATTTCCATTAAGATTTCTGTATGTACCTTTAGGCAGTGATGCAGATTTTACACTGAATCTTGTTGTAAACATTTCTGTTGTATCACCGTAATAATAACCTGCTTTGAGCACTCTTGAATTGGCTTCTATTAATTCAGGGCTCTTGGAAAATTTATCAGTTATCCAGTTCAGAGTAAATTCGGGAGATTTATTATATAACCAGTACACAACTCCGAGGGCGAAAAAATTTCTACATTTTAAAGCAGTCTTCTGCGGTAAGTTTAAATCTTTCAGTACTTCGAGAGTGGATTTCGTTATGGGAACTTCATAAATATTATATCCTTCGAGAGAACCATCTTCGAGAGGATTTTCTTTATATTCTGCAAGCTCAAGATTCTTTTTATCAAAAGCATCTATATTAGTAATAACAATTCCGTTCTTTTTTAAATCTTTCAAATTTACTTTCATCGCAGCAGGATTCATAGCAACAAGAACATCTACCTGGTCACCGGGTGTATGCACTTCGTGACTGGAAAAATGAATTGTATAACCGCTTACTCCGTAAAGAGAACCGGCGGGAGCCCTGATATCTGCCGGATAATCAGGCAGTGTACCCAGTTCAAGACCGTATGAGGCAAGGGCATCAGAAAACTGTGTACCGGTCAATTGCATTCCATCACCCGAATCTCCTGCGAATCTTATTGTAACTTCTTCAACGGGTTTTACTTCTGCTTTTGAATTACCATTAAATTCTAAATTAGTAATATCGGTTTCAAAATCTGTTTTGTCTTCCATAAATAAATTTAAATTCTAAGGGTTTATAATTATTTGTAAAAATACTTATATTGGTTTGCTAATTCAATGAATAATGTAATTAAAAATAAAAAAATCCACTCCTTTCGCAGGAGTGGATTAAATTATTAATAATTTGTTAAACAATCTTATTTTTCGTTTTCTTGTGATTCGGAATTTTCAGTTACTGTTTCGGGAATTTCTTCAGTTTTTTCTTTTTCTACAATAACTTTTAATTTTGTTACAACGTTTGCATGCAACTTAATATCAACAAAATGTTCACCAATAGTCTTTATCGGCTCGCTCAGAACGATTTTTCTCTTTTCAATATTTTCAAATCCTTTTTCTTTCAGCAAATCGTAAATCATTTGTGAAGTAACAGAACCGTAAATTTTATCTTCTTCCGCACTTTTAACAAAAAATGTTATCGGGTTATTTTCAAGATTTCCCGCAACTATTTTTGCATGTTCAATTTCTTTTAAAGTTTTACGGCTTTTTTGTCTTTTAACTTCTTCGACAGATTTAATATTTGAAGGAGAAGCTATCACTGCAATTCCTCTCGGAATTAAAAAATTACGGGCATATCCACTTTTAACTTCTTTAATTTCTCCGGTAACACCCAACAGTTCAAAATCTTGTTTTAATATAATTTTCATACTTTATAACATTTTTATAATATAATAGAATAGGTGGTCAGGTAAACCACCCGGTAAAAATACAAATTTCCTTATTAATTTATTTTTGATTTATTAAATCCGTATCTTCGGGTGATAACAATGAATCAAAATTGTCATCAGTAAAAGTAGAAGGTTCATCTTTATCGACTATTTCTCCATTTCCAAGTCTCTTATTAAGAAATTGTATCCTTCTCGCTTTTATTTCAACGATAGTTCTGTTGTTACCATCTTCAGTCTTAAAAGTTCTGCTTTGAAGTTCACCATCAACTAATACAGCGTTTCCTTTTTTCAATTTATCACGGCAGCTTTCAGCGAGTCTGTTCCAGGCAACTACTCCTACGTAACAAACATCTTCCTTCCATTCTTCATTTTTATCTCTGAATCTTCTATTGCTTGCTATAGAAAAATTTACAACAGGTGTTCCGCTTGTTGTTTGTCTAAAGATCGGATCCTTTGTCAAATTTCCTGCTATTACCACAGCATTCAGTTCGGGCATCTTAAATTCGGCCATAAGTTTACTCCAGGTATAAAGTTTTTAATTTTTAATTAGTTTTAAAAATTGTTAAAGCAATTTATCATTTATTTCAGTAGAAACTTCTTCTTCACCGGGAATTGCTTCCGGTTCCGGTTCTGTTATTTCAACAGGTACTATTACTTCCGGTTCGACAGTTTCAATTGACAAAGCTTTCTTCTTTAAGAACTCTTCTTTTTCCTTTAAAGTTTTCAAACTCATTGATATTGTCAAATATCTGATAATATTTTCATCGAGCTTATATGTCCTTTCAAGTTTAGCTATACTCTGAGGAGGAGCTTCGAATTCAAAACAGATATAAAATCCATTCTGTTTCCTTTTTATTGAATAAGCTAACCTTCTTCTACCCAACCTATCGATGTTTTTAATTACTGCTTCGTTTTTAACGAGGAACGCTTCATATTTTTTTATGATATCCTCTATTACGTTATCTTCGTAATTTCCGTCCAGTATAATGTATGATTCGTAATGTTTCTTAGTCAATTCTGATAAATTCTGTTTAAAATTTAATTAAAAGAGTAAAAATATCATAATTTAAAATAATAATCAAGTGCTTTAACTGTTAATGCACACCGCATTTTTTATCTTAACATCAATAATTTTAATAAAATTACATTAAAAAATAAAAAAAACGCTGCCAATAAGCAACGTTTTAATTGTGCGGGAAGAGGGACTTGAACCCTCACGCCGACGTGGCGCCACCCCCTCAAGATGGTGCGTCTACCAATTTCGC
>PNBM01000367.1 GCA_003135995.1 Ignavibacteriota bacterium
TTTATTCAAAGGCAGAAATGAATAGCCCTTATGCTGATTCAATCAGGGTAATGTATTCACTCGAAGACTCTATTCCAGAAGGTTCCTGGCAGGAGATTGGGCGTTTCAAAGTAAACACAACGGGCTTTTGGGAACAAAAGGGATTTAATTCAACTGCACCCGGCATCAATGGAAGATTTGCAATCAGGTATTGTGTTACCAATGGCGGTCCTACAGGTCAGAATTCAAATTATATAGGAATCGATGCAATTTCTATTATTACAGACACTACTAAACCGGTAATCACTCACAATCATCTTCCGGACGTAATAAATTTAAATTGGCCGGCTAAAATAATATGCCAGGTATCAGGACCTAATGGTATCGATAGTGTTTGGGTCACCTGGAAAAAGAAATCAGGAAACTTCATGAGATTTAATTTAGCAAATGATAGTGCAAATCTTTGGACAGGTTTATTCAATTCTAATATATCTCAGATAAACGCAATTGATTCAATCTTTTACAGGATAATCGCAAGAAGTGCTTCTCCTCAGCACCCAACGGATTCAACAATGCTTTACAAATTCAAAATCATTTTTGCAATTGGTTCGGGAACAATTATATCATATTATCCATATCCCGGTGTATATACAGATGCAAGAACAGATATGTTATACCTTGCGCCGGAAATGGCAAAAAGTAATATTTCACAGGGTTCTATCAGCAAAATCGGATTCAATGTAATTACAACGTTTTCTTTACCTTTCCAGAATTTACGTGTAAAAATGCAAACAACAAGTGATACATCTATTCATTCTTTTTCATATTCCGGTTGGACTATATGTTTTGATAGTTCATATATCCCTACGACTAACGGTTGGCAGTATATTTCATTAACAACTCCTTTTTATTGGAGCACCGGACAAAACTTGCTTTTGGAAATATGTTATGATAATCCTTCTACGACTAATTTTTTCCCTGTTTATGCTTCACTTTCGGATGGAAAGATGTACGGATTTTATGGTGATTTACCAACTTTTAACGGCTGTAATTACACAGGAGGCGTTGATATTGAATACAGACCAAATACTGCATTTATTATAGACCCTGCTATTATTTCGAATACGGGTAATAAAAATTATCAGATTCCAAATAGTTTTAAATTATTTCAAAACTATCCAAATCCATTTAATCCGACAACAAAAATAGATTATGGCATTGCAAAAAACGGATTTGTGAGTTTGAAAATATATGATGTCCTTGGAAAAGAATTAAAAACTCTCGTTAATGAAAATAAAAATGCGGGTTATTACAGTATAGATTTTAACGGTTCTGAATTTTCCAGCGGAGTTTATTTTTATAAACTCGAATCCAATGGATTTATAGATGTAAAAAGGATGATATTNNTTTAAAAATAAATTTAAATATTTTATTTTAATTTGTGCGGAAAATAAAATCAATATTATTATTATTAAATATTAATATTCTATGTGCAATTTGCGGATTAATATTAATAAATAAATTACACTCTTCGGAATCTTTAATATTTGTAAACGATGTTAATAAATATTCGCAATTATTTAATTCAACAAATATCATAACTCGTTACACCGATGATTTTAATGGAGCTAATGATACAANNTTCCGAGGATACCGGGAGGTATTCTCTTAAATGATATAATTTATTTTTATTCAAGGGCTGAACAGAATAATCCTTATGTAGATTCAATCAGGGTAATGTACTCACCTGAAGATTCGATTCCGGAAGGTAACTGGCAGGAGATTGGACGTTATAAGGTAAACACGACAGGATTTTGGGAGCAGCGGGGATTTAAAACTATTATTCCCGGCATTAACGGAAGATTTGCAATCAGGTACTGTGTTGCCAACGGCGGTCCTTCAGGTCAAAATTCAAATTACATAGGTATTGATGCAATTTCTATAAGTACTGATACTTCCAAACCTGTAATCACACACTCTAAACTTTTGGATATTCCCAAATTAAACTGGCCAAACCAAATAAGATGCCAGGTGACCGGACCTAATGGAATCGATAGTGTTTGGGTTAACTGGAGAAGTAATACCGGTAGCTTTAAAAGATTTAATTTATCAAACGGAAGCGGAACTAACTGGTCGGGAATATTCAATTCTGATACATCGCAGTTACATGTCCGTGATTCAATCTTTTACAGAATTATCGCAAGAAGTGCTTCACCACAACATCCTTTAGATTCAACAGAACTTTTCAAATTCACTATCTTTTTAGCAATTGGAACCGGAATAATTCCCTCATGGTATCCTTTTCCGGGATTACTTACTGATGCAAGAACAGATATGTTATACCTTTCTAAAGAAATGGCAGCAAGTGAAATTTCTCAGGGTTTGATTCGCAAAATTGGTTTTAATGTAATCTCTATCTTCAATGCTCCATTCACTAATTTTCGCGTTAAATTAAAGACAATAGCCGATACATCAATCTATTCATTTACAAGTTCAGGTTGGACACTATGTTATGACAGTTCGTATTTACCATTGAGTACAGGCTGGCAATTTATTTCATTGGCGACACCTTTTTATTGGAACGCCGGGCAAAATCTGCTTGTCGAAATTTGTTTTGACCTGATCAGTATGACTCAACCATTTCCTGTGGATGCAACATCTATGTATGGAAAGATGTTCGGATTTTACAATAATTTACCAAATTTTGATGGTTGTGCATCAACTACAGGACTTAGTATTGACTACAGACCAAATATTGCATTTATTATAGACCCTGTTATTATTTCGAATACGGGTAATAAAAATTATCAGATTCCAGATGGTTTTAAATTATTTCAAAACTATCCAAATCCATTTAATCCGACAACAAAAATAGATTATGCCATTTCGAAAAACGGATTTGTGAGTTTGAAAATATATGATGTACCTGGAAAAGAATTAAAAACTCTCGTTAATGAAAATAAAAACGCGGGTTATTACAGTATAGATTTTAACGGTTCTGAATTTCCCAGCGGGGTTTATTTTTATAAACTCGAATCCAATGGATTTATAGATGTAAAAAGGATGATATTAATTAAGTAAAATAATTTTACTTTATCAATAACATTTTTTTCACTGAAGTATATTTAATCATTTTTCCGGAAGGCTCGCTAATCGTTAATTTATAAAAATACATTCCACTCGAAAGATTACTACCATCAAAATCAATTATATAATTACCGGGGGATTTTACTCCTTTAATAAGTTGAGAAATTTCTCTGCCGATAATATCATAAACAATTAACGACACAAATCCTTTATCCGGTAAATCGTATTTAATTTTCGTTACAGGATTAAATGGATTCGGATANNAAAGGGAATATTTATCCGGAATAATTCCCGGGTTATTACCTGTCCATAGCACCGGAGGAATAATTGATAAACATATGTTACACCTGTTTGTTAAAAGATAACATTGCCATGGTGCAGTGCATCCACTACCTGATGATAAATTCGCGTTATAAGAAATCATTCTTGTAGGCGGTGATATAGACGCCATTACGCTTGAAGCATAAGATTGAACCTTGTTATGATAGCATATTTCAATCAACAAACTATTNNTATAACATGTTGACCATCCCCCGTAAATAAAACCCGTAAGGTTTGTATCCGGAAAAAGTTGACACTTTACATTAAAACTATTTATTGACAATGTATCGACGTCAACAATATTAAAGGCTATAGCAACTATATTTCCTGCAGAACCTCCTGCTGCTATTATATCTTGTGCAGTGTACAAAATATCCGTTCTTGAATCTGTAAACATTAAAGGTAATAACCAACCTATGGATATATTTCCGGTACCTATACAACAAATTGGTTCAGCAAGAATACAAAATTTAAATTGCAAAGTCGAGTCTTCATATCTTGAAATATTCCGGGCTATTATTCTATAAAATATCGAATCTCCGACGACTACCTGAAATACAGTTGAATTAAATGTGTTTGACCATTTATTGACAGAATCATGAGTTAAATTAAACCTGTTATATGGACCATTATTTTTTCTCCAGTCTACCCACACTGAATCTACCCCGTAATTATCATTTACCTGACAAAATACTTTCGGTGGCCAATATCCTCTCGGACAGTTACCGAGCGGAGTATAAATTATTGAAGGAAGATTGCCTCTGATTATTGATATCGCATCGATGCCGATATAATTTGAGTTTTGTCCGGAAGGTCCTCCATTCGCAACGCAATATCTGATAGCAAATCTTCCGCTTATGCTTGTGTCGGTAGCTTTAAATCCTCTTTTTTCCCAAAATCCTGAAGTGCTTGTTTTAAATCGTCCTATTTCCGACCATACTCCTTCCGGAATCGAATCGTTTGTCGAGTACATTACCCTTATAGAATCAGCATAAGGATTGCTTTGTTCAGATCTCGAGTAAAGAAATATTGAATCATTAGTTAAAATACCTCCTGAAATTCTCGGAAGAACAAGCCAGCAGTCAATATTATTTTGACCCGTTACAACATTAAAATCTGATGCTATATATCCATTTTGAGGTCCGTTGTATGCAGGAAATTTTGACGGCTGACCCTGAAACCATACGGCTGATGTGCCCTGCGGACCTGAGCCTCTATAATAGACTTTATATCCTCTCGATTTTAAAGAGTTAGTATCATTAATTCCATTCATATCATCTGAAAATATTATAGTATTTTTGGGTGAATCAATCGTTTCTCTTATATTTTTTTCGTCAGCAGAAGAAATAAAAATAATACATAAAATACAAAAAGAAAATAAAATGGAAATCAGCATTAATATTTTCACTATTTTTTTCATTACCTTATTAATATCATTTTTTTCATATCACTAAAATTGTTTACTTCTAATTTATAGAAATAAACTCCGCTTGAAAGATTTGTTCCATCAATCTCTGCATTATATACACCTTTTGTGACATAGTCATTGAGATATGTGGCAACGAGTTTTCCCGTTATATCATAAATATTTAAACTCGCATGTCCGTCTTTCGGTACCGTGAATTTTATATTTGTTACCGGGTTGAATGGATTCGGATAATTCTGATTTAAT
>PNBM01000026.1 GCA_003135995.1 Ignavibacteriota bacterium
TAATAGAAAATAATATACTTTCTTTTTACCGTGAAAATGAGGAATGTTTTGTACATTATTTATTGTTCAATTTTGTTAATCAAATTTTTCATCTTATGTCTGAGAAAATTGTTATAAACGGAGCGACGGGGTTAATCGGGAGAAAACTGACTTCCGAATTATTGAAAAGAGATTATAAAGTTGTAATTCTTACACGCAATATTGAAAAGGCAAGAAATATTTTCAGTCATTCAAGTAATATTAATTTTATCGATTGGAATAAACTGAATTTTCAGGCATGCGTGGAGGTTTTTGATTCTGCAAAGAGTGTAATAAATTTATCCGGTGAATCGTTAGGCGGGAAAAGGTGGAATAAAGGATTCAAGGATATTTTATTTAAAAGCAGAATCAATACTACTCAAAGAATTATCGATGTAATTAAATTATGTAAACACAAACCTAAATCGTTTATCTGCGNNGGGTAATGATTTTCTTGCTTCGCTTTGCAAAGACTGGGAAGCAACTGCTCTGAAGGCAAGAAGAAACTATGTAAGAACAGTCTGTATAAGAACAGGAATTGTTCTCGATGAGAATGACGGCGCATTGAAGAAACTTATACTGCCTTTTAAATTATTTCTCGGCGGCAAACAGGGTGACGGAAAACAGTGGGTATCGTGGATACATATTAATGATGTAGCCGGGTTAATAATTTTTGCAATTGAAAACAATAACATCGATATCGCTTTAAATGCAACTGCACCAAATCCTGTATCAAACAAAGATTATNNGAGTATGTATTGACAGGGCAGAAAGTTGTGCCGGCGAAGGCATTGGAGAATGGGTATAAGTTTGAGTTTGAGAGGATTGAGGAGGCGCTGAAAGATATTTTTAAAAAATTATAAATTAAGAAATTAATAGTTAGTAGTTAAAAGTTAGGTTACTATTAAAACCTCACCCCCTGCCCCNNTCCCTAAAGAGCAGGAGACTCCCCGACACAAATATAGAAATTTTATTATATTGAAAAATCAGAATTTATTTTAAGTTGCTTAAAAGGGGTAAGAAGAATTAAGAATTAGAAATTTATATTTGTTTTTTATGATATATTTATTTTGTAGTTTAATCCGAAATAAGATTTATTTTTTATCGTTTTTGGACAGTGAATATTAAAGAGCAGAGAATGGAAAATATACATAAAGTTTTAAGTAAATTATTCGAAGAGATATTTTCTGAAATTCCCAAGGAAATAAATTTAATTACGGGAGGAGTTTCGGATAGAAAGATTTACAGATTAATATCAGATAATCACACCTCGATAGGGATATACAACAAAAAAATAAAAGAAAATATAGCTTTTATCGAGTTTACCAAGACGTTCAGAAAACACAATTTAAATGTACCTGAAATATATATTAAATCCTCCGACAGCAAATTTTACCTCGAAGAAGATTTAGGGAATAAATCATTGTTCAATGTGATTATTGAAAAGAAAATACCGCGCAGTTTCATACTCTCATTATTTGAAAAAACTCTGAAAGATTTAGTAAAATTTCAGGTTGCAGGAAAAGATGATATCAACTATAGTTATTGTTATGAAACCAAAAATTTTGATAAATACCAGGTTGAATATGATTTCAATAAATTCTGGAAATATTATTATTTGAAGTTCGTTAAGAATTCAACCGGCAAAAAGATAAAATCCAAAACTCTTGATTTTCTTACTGATAAATTAATGAACAAAAGCAAGAAACTCTTTATGTACAGGGATTTTCAGCCGAGAAATGTTATGGTCAGAAATAATATGCTTTATTATATAGATTACCAGTCGGGCAGGAAAGGTTCGCCCGAATATGATGTTGCTTCGTTATTATTTTCCGGCAGTCATGATTTAACGTGTGAAGAGAGACATTATCTTTTAAATTTCTACATTAAAGAACTGCGGAAAAAAATTTCATATAATAAAAATGAATTTATATATAATTATTATTACTTCGTGATTATCAGACTTTTGCAAGTATTAGGAAGCTACGGATATTCTTTCTTCAGGAAAAAAGATAATAATATGTTATTAAAAATGAGAAAGGCGAAAATAAATATAAGGAGCATACTGCCAAAGATAAAAGATGAGGTGCTTAGAGAGTTTTTGATGATAGTTTCGGAGTAGAAGTTAAAAGGTTGGAAGGTTTGAAGGTTTGAAGGTTAAAAGGTTAAAAGGTTAAAAGGTTAAAAGGTTAAAAGGTTAGAAGGTTAGAAGGTTAAAAAGTTAAAAGGTTGGAAAATAATTAGCAGCTAAGAACTTATTGCAGAGATCCCCGACAGGAGCATTCGGGGATGACATTCATGGAGCATTCGGGGATGACATTCATGGAGCATTCGGGGATGACAATCGTGGAACATTCGGGGATGACATTCATGGAGCATTCGGGGATGACATTCATGGAGCATTCGGGGATGACAATCGTGGGGCATTCGGGGATGACATTCATGGAGCATTCGGGGATGACATTCATGGAGCATTCGGGGATGACANNAAATTATTCCGACAATCGAACAAATCGCGAGTCCTATAACAACCCAGTCGTAAGGAATCACAACACTTGTATGTAAATAAATACCGAGTAAATTACCTGCCATAATTCCAAAAATAATTCCTGCGGCACCTCCAATTTCGCATAAGATA
>PNBM01000025.1 GCA_003135995.1 Ignavibacteriota bacterium
AAAGGATTGGGATAGTTTTGAGATATCGAATATTCTGACGGTACTTCTGTGCTGATGTTTTTTATTCCGATAAAATCCGATAATAGACGTCTCCAAACGGAAGCGCCATTCGAACCTGCGAATATATAATTGTTTGCAATTAATATAGCTTCCATATGTGGAACTGTGGTAATTCCCTGATTTTTTATTATCCAGTTTGTGCCGTTATTAGTTGATTGATACATTCCATTATCTGTTCCTGCGATTATATTATTTCCACTTATCGCAAGTGCTAAAACGTTAATACTATTTAATCCAACCAAAGTCCAGGTTCCCCCATCAGTGGAACGATAGAACCCATTCGAACCGGAAAGAGAATATGCACCGGCAAAATAATATGAACCCGATATTGCAAGAGATTTAAGAGATGAGGAATTCATAGAAGTTTGAGCCCAGTTTGCACCATTATTAGTGGAGCGATAAATTCCGGATAAACTTGTCCCTGCATAAATATTTGTTCCGCTTGCAGCAAGGGAAAGTACAGTATGGGAACCTAAACTACTTAGAATCCAGCTTGTGCCGTTATTTGTGGAGTAATATACGCCGTTTCCGCTTGCTCCTGCAAAAATAATATTCCCGTTTACAGTAAGGGAATAAACGGTTTGAGTAGTCATTGTAGATTGTGTCCAGCTTGATCCGTTATTTGTTGAATAATAAACTCCGCTTGACCCGGTTCCGGCACACACTACAGTTCCAATTGCCGCAAGTGAATATACAACTTTGTTATTCAGTGCGGTTACCGTCCAGCTTGTACCGTTATCTGTGNNCATCAGTTCCTACAAAGATATTATTTCCGATTGATGTGAATGCATATGTATTCATCGTTGGACTAATTCCGTTTGTTACCTGAACCCATTGAGCTTCACAGTTATTAATGTTAAATGCGAAATGTACAACTAACACAAATGCTAAAGAGTAAATAAATTTTTTCATAATTTGTCATTAAAGGTTTTAGATTATGGGATTTTTTTTAAATGATTTCACAATCAATTTCCATACAGGAAAGACGTAATAAAACTCATATATTGGCTTTATTAAACGATACATTTTTTTTTGGGATTAACATAATATAATGATATTTAATAAAACATATCAAGTTCTTTTTATTTACCGATTTAAAAGTGCAGATACAGACATTGGTCTGATTCCGCAAGTCAAAGGAAAATTTTTCAATAAATTCTATCTCTTTATTGTTCATCTTTCCTGGTCTTCTGCGTTCCGAAACGTTAAATTTTACTTGTTTTTTGATAATTTAATTATTAATATTAAGCAATTAATGAAAGTTCTTCAATTTTTTTTAAAAAAATTATACAATAACTTTTCTAAGGAGAAATAATGTGTAAAAAAACATTTATTTTCTGCTTGTATTTAGTTTTATTAACATCTACAAATCTTTACCCACAGTACAATAGTATAAATTCAGCAGGTACCGCTCCCTGGGCTTCGAATAAAGGAAATTTAAATCCCGATTTGAAATTACCAAATCCAAATACTGTTGGATATGCATATTATTTAACAAATACAGGGTACAGTCAGTTATTCAGATTTAATGTTGGTTCTCCGGGTATAACAACATTGATAGGAATTCCTCAAAATTACGCTTTGGGAAATGGTGATTTTGCTAACCCGACAGGTGTTTGGAAATATTATGTACAGGAATTTCTTTCTTCTCCATACACAATATATGAAGTTGATACTGCTACTGGAAATCTGACAAGTGTTGGTTCACCGGTGAATNNAACCTGTAGATATGGAATGGGATCATACAACAAATACGATGTATATGATAAGTTCAAATAATAATCATACCGAGACTCAATTTTATTCCATGGATTGGCAAACTAAATTTCTAACATGGATTGGTCCTCTGGTTAATTCACCCGCTGCAATTACTGCCGGAGGTTTTAATGCCAATGGCACTTATTTTGGTTGTGATATGACATCGTATGCATTATGGAAAGTGAATAAATATACGGGTGTCTGGACTCAGGTAGGTCCTTTAGGTTTATCCGTTTGTCTCTTTCAGGATGCCGGTTTTGACAGATCGGATTTTTCTAAAATGTTATTGTGTTCATGTACTGATACAATTGGTCTTTATCAGATAGATACTGCAACGGGTGCTGCCTCACTTATTGGTCCTTTTCCTGGATATTCAAGTGCTACGGGACTTGGTTTTATGCCTAAACCGGGACCTCAAATTTCTCATACACCGCTTCAGAACACAATAAACGTTACAGGTCCCTATGCAATTAATGCAACTATAACATCATCCGGCTCAGGCATTGCTGTGACTAAATTATACTGGTCAAGAAATAATCCAACTGTTACGGATAGCGTTACGATGATAAATACAAGCGGGAATAACTGGACTGGAAATATTCCCGGTAATGGTCTTGCTGCTACATATAGATACTATATATGGACTATGGATTTCCTCAATAGATCTGTATCTGCACCTTATAATGCGCCGGCGAGTCTATATACATTTATAGCAAATGCTAACGATACAATAAAACCTGTTATCGTTCATACACCCCTTGGAAATATATATAAATATCAATGGCCTGATTCCGTCGTGGCTTCTGTTTCGGATAATTTCGGAATGGATTCTGCCTGGGTGAGGTGGAGAATTAATAGTAATGCTACAAAACAATTAAAGCTTTTAAATCCGTCCGGAAGCGTTTATGCTGCGATATTCAATTCCTTGAATTCCGACATCAACATCGGCGATACTATTTATTACCGCATAATAGCTCAGGATAATTCTTTCAATCACAACAGGGATTCCACGGGTTTATTGAGCTTTAATATCATATCTTCACTTAATACCTGTATAGGAAGTGGAACTAATTCAATACAAACCGGAAGCCCGTTTAATACTTATTGGAGAGGTTATAAGACACAAATGCTCTGGGCTTCTTCAGAAATTACGGCAGCTGGAGGTATTACAGGTAATATCATGCAAATCGGTTTTCATGTACTCACTGTTGATACTCAGGCAATGAATGATTTTAATATTAAAATGCAAAACACTTCATTAACTTCACTTACAAACGGATTTATTAGTTCCGGCTGGTCAACTGTATATTCAGGCACATATACTGTTCCGGGAACAGGTTGGCAATTTATAAATTTACAGACACCTTTTTATTGGGATGGTGTAAGTAGTTTATTGGTTGAAATTTGTTTTAGTAATACAACTCTTTCTACCGGAACACGTGTACAAGCAACATCAATGGCATCAGCTATGGAATATTATACATTTAATTATTATTACGATTCATTAGCATGTTCATCATATTCAAATCCGTATGGTTTTTCATCCAGACCGAATGCATGTTTTTATATTGTGCCGGTTTTAGGTACAATAAATAATACTAATAATATTCCGACTGTATATAAACTATCTCAGAATTATCCGAACCCGTT
>PNBM01000035.1 GCA_003135995.1 Ignavibacteriota bacterium
TCTTATCGGGAATCCCCTCAATTTTTGTTTGATTTTGAAGTTTTACTTTTTAGTCATTTTTGAAATTATTAATTTTCACACAGTCTCTCCTGCGTTGTAACCTACAGTTTTTAAAATTTTATTTTTTATTTTTTATAAAGTAGGTCTCATCAATGGAAACAATATCACGTCTCTTATATTTACCGAATTCGTCAGAAGCATCACAAGCCTGTCTACACCCATCCCAACACCTGTTGTCGGGGGCATACCCACTTCTATCGCACGCAAAAAATCATCATCCATCGGATGCGTTTCTTCTTCACCGCCTCTTCCTCTTTCAACTTGTTCTTCAAATAAATATCTCTGCAATACCGGGTCGTTCAGCTCAGTGTATGAATTTCCCATTTCCCATTTATTAATGTAAGGTTCAAATCTCTCGACAAAAATTATCTGTTCTGGGTCCCGTTTCATTTCTTCGAGTTGTGCAAGTGTATATTCCCTTAACGGTTTACAAAGCGGAGTAGTTTCAATCGGATGGTCGATAACGAATGTGGGCTGAACTAAATCTTCTTCGCAGGTTTCTTCGAAAAGTACGGATAAAAGTAATCCTTTACTAAATTCAATTTTTGAATCATACTCTATATTATTTGTTTTCAGATAATTAATAATTTCTGCTTTGCTTAACTTCGAGGCATCAAGACCTGTTTTTTCTTTGACGGCATCAACCATTCTTAATCTCTTCCATGGACGTTTGAAATCAATTTCAATTCCCTGGTATTCCACTTTTGTTGTCCCATTCACATCTAAACAAGCTTTCTCGACAACCTCTTCAAATAAATTCATGCTGTCAGTATAATCTCCGAACGCCTGATACCACTCCACCTGCGTGAATTCCGGATTATGCGTTCTGTCTATTCCTTCATTTCTGAAATCTTTAACGAATTCATAAACCCTGTTAAACCCTCCGACTATTAATCGTTTCAAAAATAATTCATTGGAAATCCTTAAATATAATTTTAAATCAAGTGCATTATGTTGCGTAATAAAAGGCTTTGCATTAGCACCTCCGTATATAGTTTGCAGCGTCGGCGTTTCGACTTCAAGAAAATTTTTAGATTCTAATGTGCTTTTTATCGATTTAATAATTTTTGTTCTTTTTATGAAAGTTTCCTTGACGTTATCGTTTACAATCAAATCTATGTATCGCTGTCTGTATCTCAATTCTATATCTGCAAATGCATCGTGCACAATTTTTTCTCCCGTCTCCGTAATTTCTTCTTTCACGATGGGAAGTGGATAAACTGATTTTGCAAGCAATTCAAAATTTAATACGTGAATTGAGACTTCTCCTGTCTTCGTTCTGAATACATATCCCTTTGCGCCAATAATATCACCTATATCAAGTAATTTTAAAACCCCGTAACTTACTTCACCTACATCATCTTTTCTCAAATATAATTGTATCCTTCCGGCATCATCTTTTATATGACAGAAGCTTGCTTTTCCCATTTTTCTTATTGCTACAATTCTGCCTGCAACGGATACGGTGATTTCTTTTCGCTTCTCTTTTTCTTCATCTGTTTCTGCGTCGACAAAATTATTAATGATTTCAGATGACAAGCCTGTAACGTCATATCTGTGCGGGTATGGATTTATGCCGAGTTTTTTTATTTCTTANNTCGCCTTTTAATTAATTCGTTTTGTTCAATCAATTTTGTATTCTGTTTATATTTATAAATTTATTTTTTTGTCAATGAATTTAACTCAACGGCAGTCAGGTATCTCCACTCACCCGGTTTCAATCCTTTTAAATTTAACCCCGCATATTCGCTCCTGTGAAGCTTCCTCACGTAATAACCGTAATGCTCGAACATATTTTTAACCTGGTGATTCCTGCCTTCGCTGATTGTAATTTTTACTGTAGAAAAATTATGCCTGTCCGGAAATGCAATTTTGCAGGGCGAAGTTCTTTTCCCTTCGATAACGATTCCGTCTATTAATTTTAATTTATGCTTTTCTTCGAGCGGTCTTGAAAGATTTGTTATGTATGTCTTTTCGATTTTGAATTTCGGATGCATTAGTTTATTTGCAAGTTCACCGTCGTTTGTAAGAATAAGTATTCCTGTTGTATCATAATCAAGTCTTCCAATCGGAAAAATTCTCTCCTTAGTCTTAATAATATCCACAACCGTCTTTCTTCTCTTCTCATCGCTTACGCTTGAAATCACACCTTCGGGTTTGTACAAAATAATATAAACTTTTTTGTTATCAGTTTTTACTAATTCTCCGTCGACGTATACTTTATCTTTGAATGGATTAATTTTAGTTCCAGGCTCTGTAATTGTGATACCGTTCACAGAAATCCTGCCCTGAAGTAAAAATTCGTCAACGGTCCTTCTCGCTATTTTTCCGTGTGCAGCTATGAATTTATTTATTCTTTCATAAAAGATGTTATTATCCTGTTCTGCCATTATACCAAATCCTTGTCTGATGTATCGATTGGTTTTTCATCATCATTAATAATTTCCTCGTCTGTATCTTTTTTGATTTCATTATTCAATTCTTCGTTTTCGTCAACGATATTGACATCTTCAGGTACCACCGGTTCAGTCTGTCCTTCCGTTCCGGGCTCTGAAGTATTTATTACGGAAGAATTATCTTCAACAGCATAATTTTTTAATTCCGGCTGGTTTACTGAATTAAATAAATCTATATCGGCTTCTGATATTCCTTCAACTTTTTCATTCTTCAGAATTTCATTTATCTCTTTCAGCTTCGGCAAATCTTCGAGCGCATTTAACCCGAGAACCTTGAGAAAATTATGTGTGGTACCATATAATATCGGTCTTCCGGGTCCATCGGCTCTGCCTTTGATTGTTATTAAATCCCTTTCGAGAAGCGAGTTAACAATATAATCTACATTCACTCCTCTTATAAACTCAATCTCGGACCTTGTTATCGGCTGCTTGTATGCTATGATAGATAAAGTTTCGATTGCCGATTGGGACAATTTTTTCTTTTGAATGTCACTGTAAAGTTTACCAATGAACTGTGAATATTTTTTCTTCGTAGCAAACTGGTACCCTGCTGAAATTTTAATTATTTCGAATGCATTATCATTTTCATCATAAGATTTGTTTAGCTCTGAAATAATATTTTCTATCTCGTTCATCGAAGATTCAATTTTAAAAACATCCAGAATATCTTTTATGTGTTTTGCTGTAACTACTTCGTCCGAAGCGAAAATTATCGATTCTACAATATTTTTAAGTCCTGAGGTCTTCAATTATCCGGTGTATTTTTTTGAATAGAAAAATCAGAAATATTTTCTCTGTCTACAATTATTTTTAAATATCCTTCGAGGGCAAGCTGTAACAACGAAAGGAATGTGCAAATCAATAATATTTTTTCATCCATTTTCAAAATTATTTCATCAAAATGAACAATATCCCTGTCTTCTAAAAATTTCATAAGAAATTCTCTTTGCAGTTCGGGTGTTACATTTAATAATTCTATTGGATGAACAACTTCTTTGCGTATGTTAGATATTACATTTTTATAACCGTTTATGAGATTGAATATAGTAAGATTTTTAAGGCTCGGGTCATCTGTTATTTCTGTCTGGAATATCTTTTCATCTTTTTTAAAATATCTTCTGAATAATCTCTTCCTCGCCTCATCCTCAAATCCGCTTAGCTGGAGACTTATATCTTTGAATCTTTTATATTCGAGTAATTTTCTTATCAGTGTTAATCTCGGGTCTTCTTCTTCGGGCTCTCCGAATTCGTCAACCTGCGGAATCAGTAAACGTGCTTTTATCTTCATCAGTTCGGAAGCTAAAAGAAGGAATTCACCTGCAAATTCAATATCGAGCGATTGCATGTACATAATGTATCCGAGGAAATCTCTGGTGATTTTGGATATGGGAATATCGTATACATTAAGCTCTTCTTCTTTTACAAAATGCAGTAATATATCGAGCGGACCTTCGTAATCCGATAATTTCGCGTAGTAATCCCTCGTTCTCGGTATCGAATTTTCTGTCTGTATCTGATTCTCCATTTAATAATAAAAAAGAAAATATACAAAACTACGGTCTTAAATNNTTAAATGTATTACTTTATGAAGTATTATTAGAATTTCTTTTTAATCATTATATTTCCATATTTATATAACGATATTTTTACAATGGAATTATTTAAAATAGGATTTATATCGATTAAACTTGTAGATATTATAGATATATTAATTATATCCTATGTATTTTACAAGTTGTACAAACTGATGCGCGGGACGATAGCATTCCAGATATTTATTGCACTGCTGTTAATTATTGGTTTTTCACTTCTCGCTCAAATGCTGAATATGCAGGTCATGAGCTGGCTCTTGGGTAAATTGACCGATATCTGGGTTATAGCATTTATAATATTATTCCAGCCTGAAATCAGAAGGATATTACTTTTAATCGGCAGAACAAGACCGGCAAGATTGTTTCTAAAAATCGATTTAAACGAAAATGTTTCAGAGGTGGTTGAAGCATGCCTCGATTTTCAGAACAGGGGCTGGGGCGCCCTTATCGTAATTACACGAACTACAGGTCTCCAGAATATCATTGAGACGGGTGAAAGAATAGACGCAAAAATTAACAAGGAACTTCTCGTTTCAATTTTTTATCCCAAGTCACCTTTGCACGACGGGGCTGTAGTAATCAATAATAATAAAATCGAAGCGGCAAGATGTCTTCTCCCGCTTTCGGAAACTCAATTGCTGAGCAATAGAAGCATAGGAACGCGTCANNGATGCTATCGCAATAATTGTTTCGGAAGAAAATTCCGCTATATCCATAGCTGAAAACGGCAGGCTTCACGTCTGTCAGAATAGCGATGACCTGAAAGAACGGTTAAAAGATGCAATGTCAATTTCAAGCATGACAAAAAATCTGAAAACAATTTTTGAATCATCAAAAGACGTTAAAGATTAAAATTTTTATACAACTTTCTGATAATAAATTCCGATAATGTTTGGTATTCGTAAATGGGAATCACAATAAATTCGTTTCGTAAAAAAGTACTGATAGAAAAACTAATAGCGTCGGGCATCAGTGATAAAAAAGTTCTGGATGCAATTTATAAAGTTAAAAGAGAATTGTTTATTGGCCATGAATTCAAAAAATTCGCATATGAAAATAATGCTCTGCCTATCGATTGCAACCAGACAATTTCACAGCCTTACACAGTCGCTATAATGACGGAACTGCTGAATGTGAAACCCGGGAATAAAATTCTTGAAATCGGAACGGGCTCCGGGTACCAGTNNACCAGTGCGCATTATTGAAAGAACTTGGCGCGGATGTATATTCCGTCGAAAGAATAAATGAACTTTATCTTCAGTCAAAAAAAAATCTTGAACTTTTAAATTATGAAGTAAATTTAAAATGTGATGACGGAACAAAAGGCTGGGAGGAATTTGCTCCTTTCGACGGGATACTCGTCACGGCAGGAAGCCCCAAAGTTCCTGAAACACTTGTATCACAATTGAAGATGAACGGGATACTTGTTATTCCCGTCGGCAGTAAAGAATTCCAGGAAATCTGGCAGGTAATTAAAATTCCCGGTAAAACCGGAGATTCCGAATTAATTATAAATAAATTCAAAGATTTTAAATTTGTTCCTCTCATAGGTTCTGAAGGATGGCAATAATATTCTTTTAATTTTAATTTTTAGATTTGAACAGCGAAATATCTGATAAATATAAAACAATTTTAAAGAATTATTCGGGTGAAATAAAAATTCAGAAATCAAGATTCGTATCTAACATTTTTCATCTTGCGGAAAAAGAAAATTTTTCTTTTTATATTGATAAAATTAAGAAAAAATATTATGATGCAAAACATCACCCTTATGCTTACAGGCTCGGACCCGATAAAAATAATTTCAGATTTAATGATGACGGCGAGCCGTCAGGTTCATCGGGTAAACCTATTCTGGACGCAATAGATAAATATGAACTTACGGACGTTTTAATTGTCGTAACAAGATACTTCGGCGGAACTAAACTTGGCGTCGGTGGATTAAAAAGAGCATATTTCGATTCTGCTGAAGAGTGTGTCAAAAATTCAAAAATTATAGAAAAATTTATTTGTGAAAAAATCAGGATTTCCTTTGACTATGCTTATATCGGCGCAATAATGAACCATCTTGAAAAAAACAATATAAACATTATTGAAAATAAATCGGGAATAAATGTAAATATTTTATGTGAATTAAGAAAATCTCAAATTCAGCAATTCGAAGAAAATATTATTAATTTAACTAAAGGCTCTGTTTTAATAAATAAAATCATTGAATAAATGTTAAAGAAGATTATTTTTACTATTTTATTTTTTATTAGTTTGTTTTCATATTCATTTGCACAGGTCGATGACATTCCGCTGTCTAACAGTGTATATGAATATTTGAAAATAATGAGTGTTAAGAAAGTATTGCCGAGCATAAATAACGGTAATCCCAATTTAACTCGCGGTGAAGTTATGGACTATCTGAATCAAATAGATTCCCAGAAAAGTAAACTCAACACAACGGAATTAAAAGCCCTGAAAAAATATCATACTGAATTTTTTCTGGAAGAAATGAATAAAGATAATTCCGCTATCTTGCTCGGAAGAGATGATAAGTTAAGCAAAAGAATCGGTGATATTTTTTCAGTGGATAAAAAAAAGTTTCTATATGCATATCAACAGGATAACAACAATTTTTTCTGGAGTGGCATAGGTCATCTTTATGCCGCAAAAGAATTCAAACCTGATAAAGATTCAACAGGGGAAATGGCTGATATAGGTACAACTCTGAAAGGCACTATGTTCGGACATCTCGGTTATTATCTGTCATTTTATCTCGGGTATTCTTTTTCTGCAAGTTCTCTGAATGTCCTTGTCGACCCGCGGTTAGCTACTAACTTTAAATTCAGCGATATTAAAGAACGTACCCGAAGCTATAATTTCACAGACGGTTATCTGAAATATTATGCAAAACCAATGGACAATATGGCAATATCAGTACAGCTTGGAAGGGAGCATACGACCTATGGATTAGGTTACAGTAATAGTTTAATGCTTTCAGGCATAACCCCGGATATGGATTTTCTTAAGTTCGATATGAAATGGGGAATCGTGGATTTTTCATCAATCCATGCGTCGATACTCGGACCTTATAGCGTAGACAAAGACAGTAATTATACAAAATATATCGTTCTTAATCGTTTAAATATTTCGTTCAGGAATTTATTTGATTTTGCATTTTATGAAGGACAGGTCTATTCGAGAGGACTGGAACTTGGTTATTTGACACCATTCGCTTTTTATAAATTTGTTGAAATGTCCATTCAGGACAGGGATAACGGTGTATTCGGTATGGATTTTCAAACCCATTGTTTTAAAAATGTCGAAATTCAGGGTTCGTTTTTTCTGGATGAAGATGTGCTTTTTACTCTGCAGGAACTTAATAAATATACAAATAAAACCGCGTACCAGTTAGGAACCTATATCTATGAACCACTGAATATTAAAAATTTATCATTTATTCTGGAATATACAAAAATCAGACCTTTTGTATATACACACTCTAAAAATTTCACCGAACAAAGTGATAAACTTACATATACGTCATATGGTGTATGCCTCGGACATCCGATTGGACCTAACTCAGACCAGATTTATACAAAATTAATTTATAACCTGAATGAAAGAATGGCTCTTAACTTTGAATACCAGCATATAAGACACGGCGATAATATTCTTGATGCAAATGGAAATTTAATTGCAAATGTCGGAGGAGATATTTTTGCTCCCTGGTATGGACCGAGAGATTCGCAAACCCCACCTTTCCTGGCGGGTGAGAAAATATATACGGATATCTATACTCTTGATTTCAGGTATGAACCGATAAATAGTTTTCTGTTTGATTTAATCTTCAATTATCAGAAATCTAACAATACCTACACAAATATTAAGACGGAAGACAGTTTTTGTTTCCTTAGATTCACTTTAGATTATTAATTATATTAATCTTGACTAAAATTACTATTTTTCGTATTTTTAAGATTCTGAACGAATTTTTAAAAATATAAAAATATTGATATTTGCCAACAATTAATCAATTAATTCGCAAGGGTAGAAAAGATAAAGTATATAAAAGCAAAGCACCTGCAATGGATTCATGTCCGCAAAAAAGAGGTGTTTGTACAAGAGTATACACGACAACTCCCAAAAAACCTAACTCTGCACTTAGAAAAGTTGCAAGAGTAAGGCTGACAAACGGTATGGAAGTCACTGCATAT
>PNBM01000115.1 GCA_003135995.1 Ignavibacteriota bacterium
TTAATTTAACATTTAACATTTACAATTTAACATTGAATATAATTGATTTATGATTCGATTTTAATTAATTTATGTTAAATTTCAAATAATATATAACAATTTGACTCGAATATTTATATTAATATTTGCCTTTTGTATTATTGCCGGAAAAAACGTTAATGCTCAGGATGACTGGTGGAAAGATAAGAGGTTTAAAGATGACGGCCAGAAGGCTAAATATTCTTTATGTAAAAAAACTTTTAAAAATATATCGGAAGGCTTTAATTATCAAAATATTAATGATATAAATGTTTATTTTGGTTCGGAAGTTTATTTAAACATCATCAGTAATGAGAGGGGTTATTACAGTTCAAATCAGGCAGAACTTATTCTTACCGATTTTATGGAATATTTTAAAGTTGTGAGTTTTAAATATAAACATTCCTATTTGAAAAATTCATTTGCTTTTGCAATCGGAAAATATATTTATGACCGGGGCAGTGGAAAAAGGGAATTAAATGCTTCTATTTCTCTTAAATATATCGATGATGTCTGGATAATCGATCAGATTAGCATTAATTAAAAAGCTTTATATTTGCAAATAAATGATTTTCATTTCGAAATACCAATTAAAGATACAATAAATTGAAAATTATTGATTTTTTTTCTAATCGTTTCAGATTTTTAATTTTCATAATCCTTCTGATTTTAATATGGATAGGGATTATTAAGGGTGTATCTTATTTTATAATTTCGGATGTTAATGATAACTGGAATCAGGTTGTTATAGAAAAATCCGATAAAGAAAAAGAATTATGTCTTACGTCATTTACGAAAGCCCAAAATGAAATCCTGAATATTTCCGATAAACTAACCGATAATCTTAATATAAGAAGGCAGGTTGCGAAAAATGATTCCAAAAGGTTATATGAAGAAATATTCAAAGCCGGCTTAACAGATTTTACACATGTTGAAATTTATGATAAATTTCTCAATCTTATCGCTTTCCAGGGCAGACAACTCGAACCTGAATTTCTTCTGCTTCAAAAAGCTCTGAAGGGAAATAAATTTTCTATTTTAAAAGATATAGGTTTTAATACTTACCTTGTTATATTTTCTCCTGTCAAAGATGACGAAGATGATAATAATATCGCCGGAGTTTTACTGACTGCTCAGCTTGTAGACATCAAATATCACTTTCTGAACAGGACGGAACCTGATATTACATTAACATCCGGTTTATCAAAATCTTTAAATACAAATATCGAACTCATTGCGGCGAACCCCATCTCCGGTTTTCTGAATGTCGATACATCTCTGTTCAAAGGTTCTCAAATCTTACACCTGCAGAGTATTGACGGCAAAGAAATAGGGAAGATTGTTCTTCCGGTTTATGAGAAAAATTATCACATTAAAAGTATCAATCTTTATTCGGTAAAAATTATTTCGGTTCTTATATTTTTCATTACGGTATTTATATTTATTCTGGTTATTTATTCCCTGAACTTATTAAAAAATAAAGCTCTAAAAATTATACTTTTTACTATTTGCATTGTACTGTTAAGATACCTGTGGATCATATTTGATTTTCCATCCAGGATTTTTGAGAATGAAATATTCTCGTCATCTTTTTTTGCTTCCTCGTTTGGTTTCGGTATAATACGGTCGCTCGGAGAACTTTTTGTAACTTCGTTATTTTGTTTCATCTTCGCAATTTATTTTGCTAAAATTTCTGCGGAAGAAATCAAAAATATCGATTTCAATAATACGAAATTAAATTTTATAAAAGATTTATTTTTCGGTATCATACTGACCGCTATTTTTTTCACGTTATTTTATGTTTACGGAACGCTTATTCAGAGTATAATTTTCGATTCGAATATTAAATTTCTCGATAAGTCGAATATCATTCCCAAAGCAGATTTGTTTTTTATTCAGCTTGTTATTCTGCTTATGACAGTCGTGTATCTTGTAATCGGAGCATCGATTGTTTTGCTTATCTTTCATTACCTGCGTGGTTTTAGCAGAAATAAAAGATTAAGAAAAATTTATATATTTATTCCGTTCGGAATATTTATAATTATAAATCATATTATAGGTATTTATTTTCAGGCTACTGAAATAAATTATTACCAGCGTTTTCTGATAATAGTACTGCTGTTTATATTATGTATTTATATCAACCGTAATCTGCTTGTAAAACGGGAATATTCGCTTCTGTCGCTGAAGAATTTTTCGTTTATTCTTTTCATTTGCATAATTATCGCTCCTTTGATTCTTCTCGAAAAAAATAAATCACAGGAAACAAAATTTGTCGAGTTATTCGGCAATGAACTTTCGGAACAGGAGGAGGGGAAAGTTGTTTTCCTTATTTCAAATGAGCTTTCTAAACTTTCTGCCAATTCCAATATTGAAAACAGTTTCAGCGATAAAACAAAATTGTCAAAGCTGTCTTTTTACCTCTGGAAAGAAAGTGTTTTAAGTACGGAAAATTATAATTCGGAAATTATAATACTCGATACAAACAGAAAAGTTCTCAGTGATTTTAATATTAATTCGGCTTACCTGAATACCGATAGTGTAGTGAATTTTGTAAATCGGGGATACTTTAATAAAAATCTGAACCTGAACACACCTGATTCCGAAACCGATACTTCTGCGGTTGATATGGATATCGATTCGACGGAATCCGGGAACGAACTATATTCCGGAAAAGACATCTCAGTTCCGATAACGTTCGATAATATGAATATTTTGAATAACCGCGAAGGCAAATATTATGTCGGAATAGAAACCATTGAAAATCAGGAATTGAAGAATACGGAGTATGCTAAAAAATTCGGATATTTGTTACTTGTGATAAATTCGGAATCGAAAAATCTCCTGCCGAATGCCTCATTGCAGATTTTCAGGAGCAATACGAATGATAACCTATCAGATAAAATAATATCTAAACTTGTAATTACGGAATTTATTAACGGCGATGTAATAAATTCGACCGACCCTGAAATATCCAGAAATCTCGTCAAATCTCTTGAACCTTTCCGTGAATATATTCAGGCGAACAATATTACAAAAAACTGGAGATATGAAACAATAAATAATGAACGTTATAAAACGTATTATATTTTATCCAAAACTGATAATTCTTTATATGAGCCTTTAAAGAAAGTTGAAAAAATATATGCCCTGAGTCTTAAACGAAATGATTTTGCAATTACTATGTTCTATTATCTCAAATTCATTCTTTTCACTATTTTTATATATCTTATATTTTATGCCTTAATCAGTATTCCGCTGATTTTTAAAATCAGGAAAATACAATTAAATTTCAGGACGAAGCTTTTTTCATCATTCGTCGTGGTTTCCATTATTCCGATAATTCTGCTTGCTGTCTATACGCGTTCCTATATCACGAACAAAAATAATAATAACTATCAAAATCAGATTATATCCGATTTAAGTCTCGTAAATGAAAACCTTAAAGATGAAAAAATATTGATGAATAAAGGTAAATCACTCGATACTTTAAAAAAGACGGTGAATGAAATTCTTGATAGAAATTATTCAAAAACAGAAAAAAACTTTAATTTTTTCATAAATAAAAAACTCATCGCAACGACGAACGATGAATTATATAAATCAGACCTTTTAGACCCGCGCATTGATGCGGAAGCTTACTATAACATTCTGTATCTGAAAAAAGATATTTTCATAAAATCTCTCGATATAGGCGGATATTCGTTTCTTGTAGGTTACAAACCTTTTAAAGATAAGTCAAATTCGATATCAGGAATTATTTCCTCTATATCTGTTTTCAAACAAAAAGAAATAAACGAAGAACTGACAGAGACATTAACAATAATTTTCGGTTCGTATTTTGTTGTAAGTATTATTCTTTTGATTATTGTCGGTCTGATTACAAGCCGTATTTCGAAGCCTTTACTTGAACTAAAACTCGCTACTGAAAAATTATCGAGAGGTCAGAGCAATATAGAAATAAAACTTAAAAGAAATGACGAATTCGGGAGTCTTGTAGATTCATTCAATCAAATGACAAAAGACCTTGAACGTTCCAAAATCGAATTGATGAAAGCCGAGAGGGAAGCTACCTGGAGGGATATTGCAAGACGCGTTGCACACGAAATAAAAAATCCACTCACTCCGATGAAATTATCGATACAGCATCTGTACAATTTGTATAAAGAAAAAAGAACGGATAATTTCGAAGAAGTTCTCGGCAAAACGAAGGAGATGATTACAAACGAGATTGATAAATTGAATCATATTGCAACGGAATTTTCAAATTTTGCAAAGCTGCCAAGAAAAAATTACGAGAAAATAAGTGTCAATACAATTCTCGATGATGTGATTTCATTATATTCGCTCGACCCGGATGTTGAATTTATCAAAAATCTGAAATCGGATATAAAAGGCATCTATGGTGATGCACAGGAACTAAACAGGGCTTTCCAGAACATTATAAAAAATGCGGTTCAGTCTGTGAGTAAAAACGGGAGGATAGAAATAAAATCGTATTCATCCGGCGGATTTGTATTTGTAGAAGTAAAAGATGACGGATGCGGAATCGAACCCGATATTCTGGATAAACTTTGTGAACCGAACTTCTCGACAAAATCACAGGGAATGGGACTTGGTCTCGCGATTACAAAAAAAACACTCGATGATATGAAAGCTGCAATTTCATTTGAAAGTGAATTAAATAAAGGGACAACCGTGAAATTAAAATTTATGGCTTATGAAGATGAAAAATTCTGACAGATATTATTATTATATTAAATATTTTCCGGCTGTAATATTTTTTTATTTTTCGGTTTTATTTCTTTCGTGCGCTAACCAGCTTCCGCCTACCGGCGGTGATGATGATAAAACTCCTCCGCGTGTACGTAAAATTATTCCTAAACCCAATACAGTCAGGTTTGACGGGAATTCAATTACTATATTATTCGATAAATATGTTGACAGAAGAAGTTTTCGTGAATCATTATTTATTTCTCCCAAGCCGGCTAAAGAACCGGATTTCAACTGGGGGGGAAAGGAAGTCGAAATAAAATTCACGGAGCCTTTGAAAAAAAATAAAACATACACGTTTCTCATCTCAAAGGGATTTAAAGATTTCCTCGGAAACTTTTTAAATGAACCGATTCAGTTTGCCGTTTCGACAGGTGACTCCATAGACAATGCCTCTATTTCCGGTAAGGTATTTTCGAATAGTTACAATAATATTATTATCTTTGCTTATTCGCTGAAGGATAAAAATGATACGCTGATAAATCCGCTGAGAATAAGTCCTGATTATATTACACAGGTAAATGAAAACGGTTCTTATTTTTTCAATCATATTACTAAGTCCAATTACCGAGTGTTTGCACTCAAAGATGTTAATAAAAATATGGTCTACGATAAAGGAATTGATGAAATCTCCGTCCTGCCTTCCGATATTTTTATGGATACTACGGAAGATATTAAAAAAGTTAATTTTTTATTCAATGATATTATCCCAAATGAAAAATACGTTTACTCATCACAATTTATTAATACGTTGGTGCCTGATACTATAGCGAACATTTATTCCTCAATTAAAAACAACGAGAAGGAGATGCCCGTTGAACCAAGGATTTTCCTGCTGTTCAGAAAAAATAATTTCAGCAAATATGATATTGCCGATAACATTAAACTATTTGATTCCACAAATAATAAATTTACAAGGCTTGTTTTAAACTGGACTGCAGATACCTTGCTTGAACTTTTTCCTGCGGAGAAATTGAAATATACTTCGGAATATATTTTATCAATCGATTTAAGGAACACAAAGAAAAATTATTATTACAAACTGAATTTCATGACTGCAGATGAAAAGAGGTTCGGGAAAATATCGGGGAATGTAATAAATAAATTTTTAATTCCTAATACGATTTACATAAAGCTTTTTCAGAAAAATAAAAACGTTTATATCTATTCACATACAATCGAATCGGATTCGGGTTTCATTTTCCAGAATCTTCTTGAAGGCGATTACCAGTTATTTTCTTACATAGATGAAAATAATAACGGCATTTATGATTCGGGCAACCCGTATCCCTATTCGCCATCAGAAAGATTTTATATCTTCGAGTCATCCCTTCATTTAAAAGGTAACTGGAGTATTGATAATGTATTTATCCGGTTTTGATGAGTGATTTTATTTTATAGGCGAGATTATATAAAAGCAATTCGAGGTTGATGTTCATATCTATATCGCGTATTCCGTCTTCGATTAAATTAATAATCCGGAAATTATCCGATTTGAATTTTTCATTGAACCTTTTCAGACGTTCAATTTTGTCCGTGTTAATAATATTGTTGTTTCCCCCGCTGCTCATTGTCGAAATATCCCTGAACCAGTAGATGAGCATTACGAGAAATTGTCTGACTTTTTGCTTGTCTTTATATCCCACAACATTTGATATTGTTTTACCGAGGTCAATGTAGTTTCTCGATAATAATGATGCAAGCATATTAATGCTGAGTTCCCTTAGTTCGAGCAAATACGAATTTACAATGTTACTGCAGTTTGTAATGCTTCCGTCTGCAATGTTTGCATAGAATTCGGCTTCTTTTTCTGAAATCCCTTCTTTCATTTTCATCAGGTATTCGATTAAATCTTTTTTACCTATCGAATCAAAATTTATTTTCTGGCAACGTCCGATAATAGTCGGCAGTAAAGAATTTATTCGGGAAGTTGTAAGAATAATCAGTGCATCCCCGGGCGGCTCTTCGAGGATTTTTAAAAATGCATTTGAGCTTTGAGGATTCATCCTGTCTGCATTCGAAATCAAATAGATTTTCTTCTTACCTTTTTCACCTGTCAGATAAATTTCCTTTCTTATCTGACGAATACTTGTAATTTTTATATCGTTCGCATTTGGAATGTTGATTTTATAATAAGGGTCGTCGGATTTTTTTTTAATTTCTGTCTGATAGATTTCTATATCTTCCTGTTTCAAAATAGAAATTGGATTTTCATCTTCTGTTAATTCTTTTCTCCCCGAAGGAAGTGCCGTAATAATTTTAAAGTTTGCGGAATTCAACGAATTTATTCTCTGGCAGTTCGTACAATTATTGCAAGCCTCTGTTTCATTTATGCGTGAATCGCAATTTACCAGTTTTGCGAATTCTATCGCTAAAGCATCTTTACCTGTACCTTCTTTCCCTGAAAATATATAAGCGTGAGCAATTTTATTGTTAATATAAATATTCTTTAAAATATTTATTACTCTTTTCTGTCCTATGATATTATTCCACATATTTTAAAAAGTATTCCCTATTCCAAACTGAACAGTTAATTTGTTTTTGAAAATCACGCTGAAAGAATTATTGAAAAGCCATTTATCAGTATACGGATCCGGAGCATAATCATAAAATTTAAAACCGACGTCAAACCTTATCGGACCGACGATTGTATAATATCGAACACCTGCACCTATAGCAATGGCAATATCATCGAATTTGAATTGTTTCGGGGTTTCCCACAGATTTCCGAAATCAAGGAATGTTACGAAACCAAGGTCCTTGAAATATCCTTTTGTATCCATAAAAGGTTTTGTTCTGTGTTCAAAGTTGCTCTCGATAATAAAATTACCCCCGTTTTCTGCGTTAGGAAATGTACCTAATCTCCTTGAACCCCAGCCCCTTACACTTGTGCTTCCGCCCGCAATAAAACGGGATTCAAGCGGTACAATGCTGGATTCCACTTCTTTCTGCTGTCCATCGACTGTTAATCTTAACCTGTTATCCCCGTATTCGAAAATTGTACCGACAAGAAATTTATAAGCGAGAACCGATGACTGATGGTCATCCGAAATATTGATAAAAAATTTATTTAAGGATGATAATTTCACGTAGCTGAACGTTGAAATATCAAAAAATTTCTTGATGATATTACCGAGCAATCCGCTGTGTTCAATTAAAAATGACTGGTAAAATCCTTTTGTAGGAAAAGCAAAATTATTTGTATTATTATGTATTACAGAAAAACCCAGTACGGATGAAAAAATATTAAAAGATGAATTGGCAGGTAATGTATCGAGAAGCTCTGCAATGTAATCTTTCGATTTAAGTATAAATTGTTGATTTGAAATTCTCCAGTCAAGAACCAGGTTATTTACGTAAGTATGCTTAGGAAGTTCATAATTGAAGCTGAACTGGTCTTTAACTTCCGAAATGTAATAAATATAATCCGAATAAAACTGACCGCTTAAATTCATTTCACCTGTAATTTTATTATTGCTGAAAATAGCAGGCTGGTATATTTGTGTGCTCAGTTCAAAACCGTACTGGTCCGTGGAATGAGCGAGTATACGGGCTCTCGTAGTTTCGGTTCTTCCGCCGCCGAAAAAATATCTGTCCGTAAATGATAAACCGGTTCCTGCGTAAAATTCATTTTGAATATCGTAACCGAGCAATTCGGGTTGTAATTCGTATTTATTTCTGACCGATGCGACAATTTTGAGATTAATGATGTTTTTCACCGTATCTATATTATCGATTTGTATTCTCGCATTTTCAAGTATTGCGATTTTTGTTAACCTGTTTTCGCTTTCTATTAAAACATCTTTGCTGTAAATATCATGCTCGTTATATTCAAGTTCTTTTAATAAAACGTCATCGGAAATTTTATAAATATCTTTTTGTAAAACAACCTTCGTTTTACCGAACCTGTAATTATCTCCTGTAATGAAATTTAAGACAAGGTTAAATTGATGTGTCCTGCGGATATTTTGTGATTCAATTTTAATTATTTCCGGAGGATTAGCGACTGCATTGGCATATCCGTTATTTACAAGAATATTTGCAACTCTGATATTTTCCTGGCTCAATTTATTTTTATTATAAATTTGACCTGTATCTATTAAAGGTTCGTTATCTTTGAATATTTTTCTCCATACTTCCTGTGTAATATTTTCCAAACCTGTGTATGCAATATTCCTGATTCGGAAAGGCTCCCTTTCGTGAATAATGAAATTTGCAGTTAAAGTTGATTTTTTTTCATCCGCAATGGTTGTTGTATCCACGAAAGCATCTATATACCCATTATCAAAATAAAATTTTTCAATTCTCTGTATATCGACAGCAAATTCATCTCTGTCAAAATATTTCAGCTTCGGAGTTTTAATTAAATCCTCGATATCATTTTTACTGAAAGTCCGGGTTTCACTGAAATTTATATTTACATCATCAAGTTTGTAAATTTTGTTTTCCGGATTTTCCACATTTTGTGCGACCGATAAATGTGACAGAAAAATTGTAAAAATAAATATAAATATGTATAAAATTTTCCTCAATAATGAATAAAAAAACCCAATAAAACCGAATGTCTATTGGGCTTATTAATTTATTTGAAATTCAATTTAAAAGTCTTTACTTTCTTCGTCATAGAAGAAGTCTTCATCGGTCGGATAATCCAGCCAGATTTCTTCTAAACTTTCGTAAGGCTCTTCAGAATCTTCAAGTTCCATCAGGTTATCAACAACTTCTTTTGGTGCTCCTGTACGGGTAGCGTAATCGATAAGTTCCGCTTTATTCGCCGGCCAGGGAGCATCATCAAGATACGATGCTAATTCTAAAGTCCAAACCATTTAAAAATTCCTCCGTCTATTTAAAATTTATTAATTATTGATAAATTATTCTTCTAATTATATTTATAATGCCCGTCGCATTATCTTATACATTATACAACTCAAATCGAAAATAAGTTCTGTTTATATTCAATCACTCAAAATCATGCTCAAAATATTCGGTGTTCCTGCTGTATCCATTGTTGAACTTGCTGGTTTTTAAATTGGATTTGATTTTTGCATCTAATTGTTTTTCGAATACTTTAGCGGCATTATAGCCGTAATGTTTACAAAGATAATTCAATGCAATAACTTCCGCTATGACGGTTATATTTTTTCCGGGAAAAATGGGCAGGTTAATAATCTCAAGTTCCACCCCGAGAATGTTAGTTGTATTTGAATCTAAACCTGTTCTGTCATAAGATTTATTCCTGTCCCAGTCTTCAAGTTCTACAATAACTTCAACTCTCTTCTGGTATCTTATCGAGCGGATTCCGAATATTTGTTTTATGTCAATAATACCCAGACCTCTTATCTCCATAAAATGTTTTACAAGTGATGTTCCGGAACCCATCAGTACACTTTCTACTTTTTTTGAAATCAGGACAATATCATCCGCAACAAGCCTGTGTCCTCTTTCAACAAGGTCAAGAGCAATTTCACTTTTGCCTATTCCGGATTTACCGCAAAAAAGAAGCCCTACACCATATACATCAACAAAAGAACCGTGAATCACGACCTGTTCTGCAAACTGGTCATCAAGAAAATCTCCTATATAATTAACAAACATAGTCGTCAGAAAAGGAGTGCAAAAAACGGAAATATTTTTTTCATCCGCTAATTTCAATAATTCCGCAGGGGGCTTATTGCTGTTTGTAACTATTATACACGGAACTTCGAAGGAAAAAAATCTTTTTAATGTAGTTATCCTATCCTTTTTGTTCAGATATTTCAGATAATTCAATTCCGTATTACCGAATATCTGTACACGCGTATGTGTAAAAAGATCAACATAGCCTGCAAGTGCTAAACCCGGGCGGTGAAGATTTTTCTCGGTTATGACTTTTTTGGGGTCAATTTTCTTATTAGATATTTTCTGGAGTTTAAAACGGCTCTTACATTGATTATAAAAAAAATCAACTGTAATAAACTCTTTTTTGAACTCCTTTATGTCTTTGAATCTGTCTCCCAACCTATGTCTCTATTGATTTAAATTCGGCTTTTAGTTTCTTCTGTGTTTTATTTTTATCTTTGTATTTGTGTAATTGAGTTTCAATTTTTATAACTGCGCTGTCTATTGCTTTCTCGAAATCCAAACCGGCTTCTTTTGCAGTTAATTTTTTATCACTAAGTTTAATCAACAATTCGCAGTGTTTAGTATCCGCAGGCGGTTTATCATATGACAGTATTACATCAGCGTATAATATGTTCTCATTGTATTTACCCAGTTCGGATATTCTCGTGTTAGCAAACTCCTGCAGAGAATCTTTTGCCTTAAAATGTCTGGCAGTTATATTTATCTTCATATTAGCAATTTTTAAAATTAGTAATGAGATGAATTTAAGTGAAAGAACGTTTTTTGCGAATATGCAAAACAATCTTAATAAATGCAATTAAAAAATTATTAAAAAGTTTTTTTACTTTTTGGGTTGATTTATATCCGCCCTTAAATTTAATACGCTTTTTAACTAAAAAAGTTCACCCTCCCTGTACTAAATTGACACAAAATATATTTTATTCTATTGATTTGCTATTCAAATAAAATTAAATTCCGAATAAACTTTTTTTCGTTCCGGACGGTGATTTTTTATTATCAAATGTTATCCAAAACTGTAAAACGTGAAAGGTGAAACGTGAAAAAAGTTGTTCTTTCCCCCCTTTGAAGGGGGCAAGGGGGGATGTATCCCTGCCCTTGGTTGTTTTAGCCTCTCTTTGGCCTCATAGCAACAAAAAAACTTATCATCCCGGATTTTGCGTTCTCGTAAGTAATAAATAAATCTGTGCAAATCTGTCCAAATCTATTACATCCGTGTTCTATAATTTTACTTTAACAAAAGGAAATTTCGCATTTGATTTGACCTTTTACTTCTCATAAATCAGTTTTATTTTTGTTTATTAATTTATATGCGGTGGGTAAAAAAGTTTATTTCTCGATTTTAATTTTCATTATCATCTGGAATGGTATGATTTTTGCTGCTCCTTTGCTGATTGATAAGGGTGGAATTTTTACGTATTCTTCGGAATTCATATACGGACTTTTTTCCAGAACCTGCCACCAGATTGACAGCAGGTCGTTTCATATTGCGGGCTTTAAACTGGCTGTCTGTTCAAGATGTGTCTCGGTATATCTTTCTTTTTTCATAGGATGCCTCGTCTATCCGATGATAAAAAAACTTGACAATAAAATTTTACCTTCCCTTTGGTTTCTTATGATTCCGTTTGCTTTGCTTATGCTCGATGTAGGTCTTGATTTGCTGGATATATTGGAAAATACATTTATTTCAAGAAGCATAACCGGCGGATTAATGGGTTTTGTATTGCCTTTTTATCTGATACCGGGATTTGTAAACTTTTTAAGTGAGGTCAGAGATTTTTTCAGTCAGAAAAAAGAATTAAACATTAAGAAAAAATTATGAATAAACATCCGAATAGAATGCTGCCTGTAATATGGGGAACGTTTTTCATGACGTTTCTCTCCGTTATGCCGTTGATAAGCTTTATCAATGTTTTTTTCTGTTCGGGAATAATACTGGGCGGCGCGGCAGGTGTGATGTTTTATAACAAGCAACTGAAAGAAACTGATCTGGAATTAAAATATAATGACGGAGCAATGATAGGGCTATTATGCGGAATTCTCTCTTCTATATTGGTTACGGGAATTAATACTCTGATGCTTGCGATGTCGAAGGAAAACCCTATGATTGAGTTTTCTAAAATATTCAGTGACCTCAATTTGCAGTTGCCTGCGGAAGTCGAAACCCAGTTCAATAAATTCACTGATGAATTCAGCAAATACGGGTTTTCACCGACTATTGCTCTTTTTTCTTTAATAATGAACATTATTATTTATCCTTTATTCGGCTCGATAGGCGCTATAATTTCGGTTGCTATTCTGAAAAAAAGGCGGAATTTATGAATTTAGGTATATGTTTAATAAACTGATTATAATTAAATATTTTTTTTATTTATTGATTTGAATGTTCTTATATTATAAACTATTTTTAAAATTATTTTAATAATGAAAATATATGTTTGAATATTCGGGTGCTATACATATACATTCGAAATTTTCGGATGGTACGGGAACCGTCGAAGAAATTGCAAAGTTCGCGAATGAAACCGGGTTGGATTTTATTATTCTAACAGACCATAATACTTTACTTGCAAGAGATGAAGGAATGGAAAAATGGTTTGATAATACAATGGTCATAGTCGGCTATGAGGTGAACGATACAAACAATAAAAATCATTATCTCGTCCTGAGATTGGAGGAATTGATTGGAACGTTCAGAGTTTTATATAATGGTGAGCTCGGAAATAATCTGTCCGCAAAAGAATATGTAAAAGAAATTAAGAATAAGGGGGGTGTCGGATTCATTGCACACCCGTTCGAAAAAAGAAATAATTTTCCGGAACATCCTGCCTATCCATGGACAGCGTGGGATAGTGACGAATTCGACGGCGTAGAAATATGGAATCACATGAGCGAATGGGTCGAGGGACTTACAGATAAAAATAAAATGCAGAGATTTCTTCATCCTTTAAAATCAATTATCGCTCCGGAAAAGAGAATGATGAAAAAATGGGATGATATGAATGATAAAAGAAAAGTAGTTGCAATAGGGAGTATAGATGCGCATGCACATAAACAAAATGTTCTCGGATTTTATAACATTGAAATTTTTCCTTACAAAGTGTTATTTAAATCTATACGAACTCACGTATTAATCCAAAACGAAATTCAAAAAGGTAATGTTGAAAAATTTCCGGAATACAAAAAAGAAATTATCGAAGCATTAAGGAAAGGAAACTCATTTATCGTGAATCATTATCACGGTGATGGCTACGGATTCAGGTTTTTCGCCGAATACGACGGAAAAAATTATGATTGCGGCGATGAAATATTTTTCGATACAAAATCGGATAAAAAAATAGTCTTTCATTCTTTCGTTCCGAAAGAAGCTACAATAAAATTAATTAAAAACGGAAAATGCCTCGATACTTATAACGGACCCGGATGCGTATGGGATAGCAATGAAATGGGAAATTACAGAGTCGAATGCTGGCTGGGCGATAAAGGCTGGATATTTTCAAATCATATAAGGGTTTCAAAAAAGAAATAATTTTCTAAAGGAATTGTTTTTCCGCATTGCCGGGAAAAAAGGAATTAAAATTGAAAAATAAAAAATCATTTAAGCTCAAACATTATATTGACCCTTTAACAAAATCCATACATTCCAATTGCGGGGTGTTTGGAATTTACAATCACCCCGAAGCTGCAATATTAACTTATTATGGATTGCATGCTTTGCAGCACAGGGGACAGGAAGCCGCAGGAATTNNCTATTCCCGAAAGAAATAAATATCATTTCAATGTTCATAAAGGTATTGGTCTCGTTCTCGATGTGTTTGCCGATGAACAAATATTAACGGAAGAACTAAAAGGGAATTGTGCGATTGGTCATAACCGTTACTCAACAACAGGAGCGAGCGGAAAGAAAAATAATATTCAACCTTTTAAAGTTAATTTTAAAGACGGTAATCTTGCACTTTCGCACAACGGAAATCTTACCAATACAAATTTTCTCAGGAACAAACTTGAAAACGAAGGAACGATTTTCCAGACGTCAACCGACAGCGAAATAATTTTGCACCTTATTGCAAAGAGTAAAGAAACAGAAATGGTTGACAAAATAATAGATGCATTCAGCCAGGTTAAAGGTGCATATTCAATTTGTATAATGACGGATGATAAATTATTTGCAATCAGAGACCCGTACGGCGTCAGACCTTTCGTGCTTGGAAAATTAGACGATAGTTTTATTTTCGCATCCGAAACAACAGCGCTCGATATTATTAACGCAGATTATATAAGGGATATTGAGCCGGGTGAACTTATAATGATAGATAAAGAAGCTATTGAAACGAATACTCCGAAATGTTACAAGATTCAGGAAGTCGAAAAATACAAGCATTGTATATTTGAGTACATATATTTTTCCAGACCGGACAGTACAATTTTTGGCGAAAAGGTTGATAAGGTGAGAAGAAAAATCGGAGCAAATTTATCCATAGAAAAACCTCCTCCCGATAAAGATAATCCTGACGATGAAAACGAAAAAAAAGTTATTATAATAAATGTACCCGACTCATCCAACACTGCTACTCTCGGGTATTTCAACGAAGTAATAAAAACAAATCCGAATTTAAAACACGAAATCGGTCTTATACGCAGTCACTACGTCGGCAGAACTTTTATACAGCCCGGACAGGACAAAAGAAAGCTAAGAGTTAAAACTAAATTTAATGTTGTTAAAGGTGTAATTGAAGGTCGCAAGGTGGTAATTGTTGATGATTCTATTGTCAGGGGAAATACACTTAAATTACTCGTTGAATTGATAAAGAAGGCAAACCCAAAAGAGATACATCTGAGAATAACTTCACCTCCGATTTTATCACCCTGTTATTACGGTATGGATTTTCCGTCTAAAGAAGAACTCATTGCAAACCAGCACCATCAAAATGTTGAAGAGATAAGGAAGTTTCTCGGCGTTGATTCGCTCGAATATCTTTCTTTGGAAAAATTGCTTGATTCTGTTCCTTTCGATAATCCAAAAACGGATTATTGCACGGCCTGTTTCAGTTGCATATATCCTATTCCTATAGAAGACGTAATAAATACGGATAAAGAACAGTTCGAAGATTAGATTCTTGTTATTATATATTCAACTTTGCTTCAATATTTTATTTATGAAAAAAAAATATTTACTATTTTTTGTATTCTTATTATCGACATCTGTTTTTTCACAAAGCAAAGAATATTCCGTATCTCTATTTTCGGGTGTGTTTTTCCCGGGCAGTTATTTGGACTACCGAAATTTGAAAACAGGTTCTAATCTTGGAATTGAATTTCAGCATTATGTTAAGCCCATTTCATTTTTTGCAGAAGTAAATTATAATTTTTTCGGATTCGACTTACCGGATTCTCCGGATTACTTTGAGTCAACATCTCCATCGAGTATTATTGAGATTAACATTGGTCCGAGATATATTTTTGGAAATGGCAGGTTCCAGCCGTTTATAGACGCCGGAGCAGGATTAATCAGCGAAATGTACGGAAGCTATAATGCAACATATAATAATTTTAATTATAATACAGGCATTAAGCAAAGAACTAATTTTGATATAGGATTAGGAATAGGCTCGGTAATAAATATTAAAGATAATTTCGATTTCATAATTAAAGCACGTATATATAGTTTTATAATCGGAGGTGAAGGCGGAATCGGCATTCAGAATTATTATGGTATATATGGCGGCATAAAATATAATTTTTAAATTTAAATATAATTAAAATGAACAAACAACAAATTGCATTTCATAAATCAAGAAGAGAAAATCTTCTTAAACAATTCGATAAACATACTTTGATTTTAGTTCTCGGAAATCCGCTGAAAAATAAATCGTTCGACGGGGACTATACTTTCAAACAAAATAAAAATTTCTATTACCTGACGGGATTCACCGAGCCTAACTCTGCATTATTGCTTGCTCCCGGCGGAATGAAAGTAAAGAAAAGTAAGGATAATTATTCAACAGTAAAAGAAATTTTATTTGTTCAGGAGAAGGATAAACTTAAAGAAACCTGGACCGGTGTGCGGCTCGGGTTCGAAAATGTGACCAAAGAACTCGGAATTCAACACGGAATTTTAAATGCCGAAATTTATAATATCCTTCTTGCAAACTTGACGCCCGAAATAAATAAATTATATGTCAACATTCATGATTTTTATGCTTTAACGGGAGAAATGAAAAAGTATCTCGCAGATTTATATGAAAAAATAATTACTATGACGTCCAATGTTCAGATATGCGATATAAATTATACGATCGGGAAAATGCGAAATGTGAAAACTCCGTACGAAATTACTCTTATGAAAATTTCCGCTGACATTTGTGTAAATGCTTTTGATGATGCAATAAGACAGGTTAATGCAGGGTTATATGAGTACCAGATTCAATCAATATTGCAATACAATTACAAAGTTTACGGTGCAATGGATGATGCCTTCGATGCAATTGTAGCTTCGGGAAATAATGCCTGTACTTTGCATTACGAAGAGAATCAGGATAAATTAAAAAACGGAGATTTACTGCTGATAGACTCAGGGGCGGAATATCAATATTACAATTCCGATATCACACGCACAGTTCCAATTAACGGAAAATTCTCAAAAGAGCAAAAAGAAATATATGAACTCGTACTCAAAGTTCAAAAAGAAATTATTAAAAAAACAAAACCGGGCGTTAAATTATCTTATCTTAAAAAATATACTGTCGATGCACTTGCGGATGGACTCGTAAAACTTAAAATCATCAAAGACAAAAAAGAGGTTACAAAATATTATATGCACAGCGTTGGACATCACCTCGGGCTCGACACTCACGATGCCTGCAAAAATACTTTCGACGATAAATTCGATTTCGATATTTTAAAAGCAGGTAATGTAATAACGGATGAGCCGGGAATTTATATACCAAAAGATGCAAAAGAAGCACCTGCGAAATACAGGGGCATAGGAGTTCGTATAGAAGATGATTTACTTGTTACAAAAACCGGTTGTGAAAATCTTACAGGTGAACTGGCAAAAGAAGTTGAGGATTTAGAAGAAATAATGAAATAATTTAGAGTATTTATATGTTATAATATATTATAAATATATCTTACTAATAGTTTTTACAGAATAATTAAATCATATAATATTATGAAAAAAATATTTACAACTCTGACTTTCGTTTTACTCTTCTCTTTTTTAATACCAAATGCAAAAGCCCAGGTCGGGTTTTCAATTGGACCGCATATAGGCTACGCTTCACCCACCGGCAATTATTCGGGTACCGTAAATGATTTTTATGATGGTACTAAATATGGTTTAAGTTCGGGTGTAAATATTGGTGCCTGCGCCAAATTGAACGTTCTTTTTATCAGCGGCAGAGTGGATATAGATTATTGCTGGCTGAAGAACAGCGGTAATCTCACATCGAGCAATGGTTCTGCGGAAACAAAGCAAAATGTATTTTCATTCGGAATCGGTCCTGAATATAGTTTATCACTTCCAATGTCACCTGTAAAACCTTATGCGAGCATTGAAATTCTTTTTTCTTCATTCAGCGGTGAATCAACCTTTTCCGGTGTTTCCGGAGTTCAAAGCAGTGCAATAACACTTTCATCCGCAACACGAACAGGACTGGGACTCATAGCGGGAGCGGAATTTAAACTTGCTGCTTTTTCCCTCGACCTGAATGTCAGGTATAATATGTATAATGTGTTCGGAAAAAGTTTTAACTCATACAGTAATAACGACAGAACAAATTCTTATTCATCTTTAAATGATGACAATGACCCGAACTACGACGGGGATAAACATCCTATAAGTTCAAGCAGGTCAATTTCGACTGTTGAAATTAATCTCGGCGTCTTGTTTGGATTGTAATGTATTATTTTAAAATATTTATCCTGCAATTAATTATGTAAAACAGATTTATAAATCAATAAAAACAAAATTTACTGATTTTAAAAAGTTAATAATAAATAATTGATTAAATATTTCTTTAAAAGCCCGTTAGAATTTTCACACGGGCTTTTTTTCTTTATACAATAATTATTATATATGATACAAATAAATAATCTTACAAAGAAATATAAAAACATAACTGCACTCGATAACGTTTCGCTTGAAATTAAAAGCGGCGAGTTCTTCGGATTGCTCGGACCGAACGGTGCGGGAAAATCAACTATGATGAATCTTCTCGCTGGTTATATCGAATCGGACAGCGGAAGCATCAAATATAATGATGAACTGGTTTCACGCGATACGATGAACATCAGAAAAAAATTCGGGCTTGCTCCGCAGCCGTTAGCTTTATATGATGATATTTCGGCTGAAACGAATTTAAAAATATTCGGAAGCCTGTATCTGATAAATAATAATGAACTGAAAAGTATAATCGAAGAAAAACTTAATTCCGCCGGATTATACGACAGAAGAAAAGATTTGGTGAAGACTTTTTCAGGCGGGATGAAGCGCAGGCTGAACCTTATCGCTGCTCTCTTGCATTCTCCGGAAGTTTTGCTTTGCGATGAACCTACTGTTGGAGTTGACCCGCAATCACGGAATGCTATTTTTGATTACCTTCAAAAAATTAATGAAGAGGGAATCACAGTAATTTATACCACACACTATATGGAAGAAGCCGAACGTCTTTGCAAAAAAATTGCCATCATTGATTTCGGAAAAATAATTGCACAGGGTACAAAAGATGAACTTCTGAATTTACTTCCTTATAAAGAAGAAATATTTGCAGGGAAAAATGAAAAGATAAAAACAATTTATAATTCTCTTGCGAATTTCGGAGAAATAATCGAGCACGATGAAAAATATGAAATAAAACTTCAGGGAAATTTCAAACTTTCTGATATATTTAAATTGTTTGAAGATTCGGGAATCGAATACAGCAATATTGATTTTCATAAGCCCACGCTTGAAGAACTTTTCCTGAATTTAACCGGAAGGAGATTAAGAGATTGAAAACAATATTAAAATTATTCAAAAAAGATTATACATTATTTTTTAAAGATAAGGTCGCACTCGGTCTGACCTTTCTCGTACCAATCGTTCTGATATATATATTCGGTAAGGTTTTCGGCGGAGTGGGAAACGGTGATGAACGTCTTCAGCTCGGTTTTATAAATAAAAGTTTCGCACCTGTTGCAAAAAAGCTTGAACGTGTGCTTGATACCACTAAAACATTTTCGCTTATAAAAACTTATAAAGATGATAAAGGAGACATTGTACTATACGATACGAACATGATAAAAAATCACATCAGGTCGGGAAAATTTTCATCGGCTTTAATCATTCCCGAAGATGCATATACAGATACATCGAAATCATTGAAGCTTAAATTTTTCTATGACCCGAAGAATCAATTTGAAACCCAGCTTATAGACGGAATGCTTCAGCAGACAATTATGCAGCAGGTTCCGGAGTTATTTCAGAAAAGCATGATGCGGCGGGCTGAAACAGACCTCGGAAAAGAAGCCGGGAGTATGTTTAACTCCGAAATTGCACGCACGGTAAATAAATTTTATAAAGTTGATACATCTTTAATTCTGAATAATAACCTTAATACTCAAAGCGATACCGCTGTGAATATAGGCGGAAATAATATGTTCAATAATATTATCGATATAGAAAAAGAACAACTTGTCGGCAAGGATGTAGCAAACCCAATGGCAACCCGCAGTGTAGGCGGTTGGGCAATGATGTTTTTGTTATTTACAATCACAGGCTCGGCTACTTCTCTGCTTGAAGAAAAGAAAAGCGGGGTGATGATTCGTATACTTTCCGCACCTGTTACCAGCACACATATTTTGTGGAGCAAATATTTATTCAATATGTCACTCGGAATGATTCAGCTTTCCGTAATGTTTCTTTTCGGTTATTTGATTTTTAATATTGATATCTTTTCGAATTTGTTTAATTTGATTTTAATCGTAATCGCAGCATCAACCGCCTGTACTGCTTTCGGAATGCTCCTTGCTTCGCTTGTCAATACTCCAAGACAGGCAAACGGCTGGGGAACATTGTTAATCCTGATGATGAGTGCGGTAGGCGGAGCATGGTTTCCTGTTTCACTTATGCCGGAATCAATTCAGTTCTTCAGCAAGCTCACACTCGTTTACTGGTCGGTGGAAGGATTCCTCGCAGTGCTCTGGCGCGGTGCAGGCTTCTCCGATATCTGGCAATATCTTGTTGTACTATTCGGAATCGCGATTGTAATAAATTTATTTAGTATTTATAAATTTAAAAGAGGGAATGTATTTTAAAAATTATATTTTAGTTTTTTCACTTAGAATAATTTACTTTTACATTATAGAACTCTGAAGGAATAAAATGTTTATAGAATATATAGCAGGACAATTATTTTTATTAAGGTTAGGCGAAATTTAATTTAAGGAAAATGAAAAAAATTAACTGGAGGGAAGTTTGTAAATTTCTGTCGGGAGCTTTTTTTGTAACAGCAGGTGCAAGCTGGTATTTTTCCTGGTATCATATCTCTGTGCCGTTTATGGTCACTTCGATGTCACCCGAATTTCTATTAATTCGCGGATTTATTCATTTCGGATTATTTATAATTACATTCTACTTCGGCTTCGTTAAGAAAACGAAAGTTTAAGTTTAACGAAACGAGTTTATAAATAATGCCCCTCTCCTTTCAGGTTGAGTGATTTTTACGAAATCCCGACTTGTCGGGAAGAGGCTTTTAGGGCAGGGGAGAGGTTTTGCTCAATCTCAATCTACTTCGGCTTTATTAAGAAAAAAAAAGATGAAGTTTAACTAAACAAGTTTATAAATACAACCCCTCTCCTTTCAGGAGAGGGGAAGGGGTGAGGTTTTTTAAAATGTTAGCATTTGAACTTACAATAGGAATTGCAATCTTTACTAATTTGCCTAAAATTTATTCCACACTTATTCGTCTTATACAAGTAGTAAATAATTATACTTTTGATTTTATTTACTCAGCAAAAGTAGTAATTATCACTATCTTATAACAAATAACACACAAAACCCGAAAAAGTAGTTTCCGTACTATGCTTCTTTAAGTAGATGCTAATTTTTTTCTCAATATGAGATATAATTTTCTTAAAATGAGTCTAAATACTGTTTTATTAGCGCAAAATATAATAAAATTCAAAAAAATAAATTGGCATTGAATTTGCTAATATTATAAAGAGTAAAATTTAAAATCTTAAAATGAAAGGGATTCAAAATGACAGAAACATCTACACAAAAATTAAATTTATCCAGGTTTGATATAAGTTTCATTATTCTTATTCTTACACTCGTAGTTTTTCTCGTAGCAGGTTTTATAGTTTAATCCGAGTGACTTTCATTATTTTTTACGGGAGGTAAAAAATTAAAGTTAGAAAAAAATTTTAGTAAAGCAATAATAATTCAAAATACAAGTTTAGTTCGAGATGCATTCATAATGTGTAAATCACCTCAAAAAGCAGCCTATTCCCCCAAGGCTGCTTTTCCTTTTTATATATCTTTCAAATTCAAAGAAAATTATTTGTGCTCCCGTTCATATTGATAAAAATTTCAAAAATACACAAAAAAACCCGAATTAATCGGGTTTTGAAAATTTAAAGTCTTGTGGAGATAAATATCATTATTTTATCAAAATCATTCTTTTCGTCGCTGTATACTTATCCGTTATAAAACGGTAAAAATAAATTCCGCTTGCTGCCGGGTAATTAGGAAATTGGTTAATGGAAAATGGTACTTCATATGTTCCGGGTTGTAATTTCTCATTAACCAAAGTAGCTATTTCTTTTCCAAGGATATCATAAACTTTTAAAACGATCAGGGGATTCCCGATTTGAGCATGCGGTGATGACAATAAGGGAATACTAAACTTAATATTTGTCGAAGGATTAAAAGGATTCGGATAGTTATTAAATAATTTATATTCCGCAGGTACTTCCGAACTTAACCGGTTAATTCCGACATTAGCAGTTGAAAATTTCCACCATACTGATTTTTGTCCCCATCCCATTTCATTCCTTGCACTTACTCTCCAATAATATAAGGATGAACCGTTTAAGGAATCTATGATCAATAAAGTATCATCGGCTGCTTTTGCAATGTAACCGTAGAGACTTGAAGTATCGAGAGTAAATTCAATTAAATATTTATTAATTACATCTGTTCCGCCTTTTCCCGGCAATTTGATTGAAGTAATTTCAAACGGTTTATTCCATTTAAATGTAACAGGCAGTGTTAGAAATTGCGAATTATTTATTGGTGAAGCAAGTGTTACAACGTTCGGAAGCCCCATTGTTTTAAAATTGTAAACAGATGAAAATGTGCTTGAGTTAGCGGGATTCATAGCTTTAACTCGCCAGAAATATTTAGATAAAATATTAAGTGAATAAACCATTTTTGTAGTATCGGTTAAAAGTGAATCCCTGTAAACGAATGTGCTGAAAAGAGAATCCGGCGAAACCTGCAGGCAATAATTATTCGCTCCGGTCGATTTGCTCCAGTACAACTGAACGCTGGTTAATAATCCGTTCGCTCCATTCGAAGGTGAAATTAATACAGGAACCTGTGCCTGAGGATAAACACTAATAAATTTTATAAGTGTGTCGTTATTTCTCGCAGTATCCGAAGCTAATGAGGTGATACCAACTACTTTTAAATTTCCGGCCGGCGCATTGAAGTTTGAAAAANNTTATTTGCCGGCGGAAGGTTTGTGACGTTCGAATTTCCGGTATATAAGAGAGAGCTATTACTTGCGTTATATATCTTAACTGAAACAGGAAATGACTGGGCAGCCGTTCCAAAATTTCTTACTGTTATCTTAGGAATCATATTACCCATAGTAATATTATTCTGTAAATCAATAGAATATACTCCCACATTAGAAGCAAGATTCGGACCCATTCCAAGGGATACCGATACTTCTTCGCCGGTGTTAGGAATATTTTTTGGAGTTTGGGTAGATACGGATGTTAAACCCCAGTTTATATTTGTAGATGAAAAATTTGTTATAACGGCAGTATTATTATTTTGTGGAACTATATCGGTACNNGAATGAATCTATATAATTTATTCCATCGGTCATATCAAAAACAATATTATTGGCAGGGAACGGTACGTTTGCATTGATACCCATATTAAAATTGAAAAATTCTTTAGACCATAATTCTGTGCCTGAATTTTTTATTCCTAATTTTATTCGAATTTCACCCCTTGAATTACCTGTACATTTTACCCTTGCAATTAATCCGGGATTATAATGANNCGACGCGACCTGAAATTACGTAATCCATAACCGCTGTGTATGACATCCAGAAGAATCCGGTCATTCCCCAGCTTGCACCCCAGGAATTTATTAATTTAAAAGCTCCCATTCCGTCGTGAGTTTGCTTGTTATCATCGTAACCTACAATTGTAACTGCGTGATTTCCTCTCGATGAACCGTAAACATCAGATGAACAATAGACATAACCGAAACTTTGAATGTTATCGAAATTCGGATAAACTGCAATTCCAAGAACTGCGCAATGCCCGTCCGAAATATATTGTCTCAGTTGATTAATACCGCTCTGATTCGAAGCATCGATATAATATGCATCCTGACTTCTGTATTTTATAGCATCGAGATAAATACTTTCAGAAGGCCAGAGAGTTATATTTGCAGTATATGGAAAATCATTGATGTTTGCACATCCGTTATCAACAAGTAATTTAAACGCATCATCAAAATCTGCACCATAGTCGGCTCCGCCGTTTATATGATTATAAACAAACGAAGGACTAAATATATTATGCCTGTCAAAAACAGACCATCCGTAGTCTTCATATTCCTGGTAAGTTTTATAATAATAACCCGTAGCCCAACCTACACAACTCCCAATCTGACCCTGGTCCCCAACTGGTGGTATATTGGCAGAGTGGTCAACGAATGAAGGCGGATTTAATACCTGCAAATCAGATTTTTTAAAAAAAGAACCTTTTTTCATTTCTTTGCTTTTGAGACCAAGAGGATGAAGATTCTGTGATTGTAATGTAGAGATGGCAAAAAAGAAAAGTAAAACGGTAATGGGTATTCTCATAAAACTACGGTTAAATTTAAAGTTCACACAAAATAAATGTATTATCAGTTAACTTCAATTCTGAAAATGATAGCAAAAAATAAAAAATACATTCTTTGTATCCCGGCATGTCAGGATAAAATTAACTGAATACCTGATACTGAGCATTTAACATTTAAATTTCCTTCAATTGGGGATATAATCAGAAAATAAAATTTAACCTTATAAATAATTCATTTATTCGAAATGGTTTCGGATTGTAATTTAAATCAATTCAAAATTTAAGCAAAAGTCAAAGAAGACTATAATCTCATTGTTATTAAATATGTTTATCAATGAGAATTATTGTTCGAATTTATCTTAACTGCAATACATTCATATAACAATCTGTTAGATTGATATTCAGATGAACTTTTTTTAATTATTCTCCAGCCACTCCGTTCAAAAGCGCCATAATTATTAATTGATTCAATTAGCTGGGCAGCATCATCGAGCAAATCAACAAGTTCTTTGTTTTGTGATAAAATAATTTGTTTTTGATTAGGACCTGTTACGATTGTAATCGGCTCGACCAATATATTTGATAATTGATGTATTTTCGGTGCTGTAGCAGTTTCAGTAGCTTCAAGTTGTATCATCCTTGCCCGCGATCCGAAACCGACAATATCCTTTGAACTGCTTACTAAATCAAGAAGGTAATTACGTACGCTATTCAGATCATTCGATAAAGCAAGAAAATCTATATTTGGATTTGCCTGTAATGCTCTTGCTAAAAGTGAAATTTCTTTTAAATATTGATTTCTTTGATTATTTGGCACAAGGTACATAATTATAATATGAATAGGATTGTTATCAGGAGAGCCATAGTCAATACCTGCCGGACTCCAGCCGAGAGAACAAATTAAATCTTCATCATATGGAACTCTGCCATGGANNATCTGTTCCTGCAGGAACAGATGGAATAGCTTCAATTATATGTGATAATAATTGAAGCGAATGAAATTTATCATTGTCGGGTAATTCAATTAATCGCCCTTCCTGAAGTGCATCTAATATACTATCCATTATTATTTATCTCCATATTTTTTAATAAACCAAATTTTGACAAAATGAGTCACAATACTATATGTAATTAAAAAACCAATTATCCATGCCCAATAAATCGGAGGCAAAGGTACAAAGCCTAATGTTTGAGCAAATGGTGAATAAGGCAGCCAGCCTGCAATTAGCATGATTACCAATGTGGTTAAAGTCATCGGAATCGAAGCATGGCTTCCGAAAAAAGGTACTTTTCGAGTCCGGATTATATGCACAATTAATGTTTGTGTTAATAGTGATTCCACGAACCAGCCGGTCTGAAATAGTTTTTCGAGATATTCTTTTTGTAAATCTCCTGTTAGTGGATTCAAATATAAACTGCACCCAAAAAATATCCACATTAGTGCGTAAGTTGCATAATCAAAAATTGAACTTATCGGACCGATAAATATCATAAATTTTTTAATGTTACCTATATGCCATTTCAATGGCTTCTCCACAATTTCTTTATCAACATTATCAGTAGGAATTGCTGTTTGCGAAAAATCGTATAACAGGTTATTCAATAAAATTTGTATGGGCATCATAGGTAAAAAAGGAAACAGGTAACTTGCGCCGACTACACTGAACATATTTCCGAAATTTGAACTTGCACCCATCCTTATATACTTAACAATATTCGCAAAAACTCTGCGACCTTCAATTATTCCGTCTTCGAGAACCAATAAGCTTTTTTCGAGAAGAACTATATCCGCCGCTTCTTTTGCAACATCAACTGCTGAGTCGACGGAAATACCTACATCTGAAGCCCGAAGTGAAGGTGAATCATTAATTCCATCACCCAAATATCCTACCACGTGCCCTGACTGCCTGAGAGAAGTAATTACTTCTTCTTTTTGAGCAGGTGATAATTTCGCAAATATGTCATATTGCTGTACTATATTCGAAAATTCTTCACCGGATAGATTTCTAAGTTCGTCTCCCGTTACCACACGTTCGACTTTCAATCCGACATCCTTACATACTTTTTTTGTTACGAGTGAATTATCGCCTGTAAGGATTTTAACTCTCACTCCGGTTTTTTCTAAACTCGCTATTGCTTCTGCTGCAGATTCTTTTGGAGGGTCAAAAAATGCAATGTACCCGAGTAAAATCAATTCCGACTCATCGCTGACATTAAAAGTTTCATTTGCAGCCGGGAATTCCTTGTAGGCAATTGCAAGTACACGATATCCGTCATTGTTAAGAGTTTCAACCTCTTCATAAAGGTCGTCACGAATCATTTCGATAAGAGGATAAATTTCGTCATCAACCTGGTAATAATTACAAACTGTAAAAATTTCTTCAACAGCACCTTTACATATTAAAACATGGTCCTCTTCATACTCCACGATAACGCTCATCCGTCTCCTTTGAAAATCAAATGGAAGTTCATCAACTAAACGACAACGACCTTCGACATCGAATTCTATGTGTGATAGAACTGTCTTGTCAATAAGGTTTTTTAATCCTGTTTGATAGAAGCTGTTTAAATATGCATATTGAAGGACATCATTGCTTGTTTTCCCGGTAATATCAACGTGTTTTTCAAGTATTACACGGTCCTGTGTAAGTGTACCGGTTTTATCAGTACATAGAATATCTATTGCTCCAAAATTTTGAATAGAAGATAATTGTTTTACAATTACTTTCTTTTTGGACATTGCCAATGCTCCTTTTGCAAGATTCACGGTAACTATCATCGGAAGCATTTCAGGTGTAAGACCAACAGCGATAGAAAGACCAAACAACAATGCTTCTATCCAGTTTCCTTTTGTTATACCGACAATCATAAAGACTGCAAAAACCATAATTACCATAAACCGGATCATCAGCCAGGTAAATGACTTTACACCTATATCGAAACTTGTTTCAGCTCTCTTCTCCGTAAGTTTTTCCGAAATCGAACCAAAATATGTATTGGTGCCTGTATTCACTATTAAGCCTCTTGCTGAGCCGCTTAAGACATTACTTCCCTGAAAACAGGCATTTTGAAGTTCAAAGATAAAACCATTGTTATCAAGTTTGACTGCTTCGTGTTTTTTCTCAAGAGGCATTGACTCTCCGGTAAGTACAGATTGACTGACAAAAAAATCTTTTGACCATATCAATCGAAGGTCAGCCGGAATAATTGATCCTGCGTGTAATAATACAATATCACCGGGAACGATATCAGACATGGGAATTTCAATTTCTTTCCCATCTCTTAATAATGACACATGAGATTTGACCCTTTTACCAAGTGCTTCTACCGCTTTAGAGGATTTTTGGTCGAGTATATAAGATAACCCGATACTCAAGGCAATCATCATACCAACTATTATAGTGGAATCAATTTCACCAATTATCATTGATACTATAGCTATTATCATCAATTGTATTACGAGAGGACTTTTACACCTATTAAAAATATCTAACCAAAAACCGATTTTTTTTGAATGCGCTAATTCATTATGTCCATATTCATCCAGACGTTCTTCGGCTTCCTCTCCGGAAAGACCGTTCAGGTTAGCTTTACAACGCAATAAAGATTCATTTACATCTAGCCCGCAAATTTCAATCAAAAGACGTTCGTTTTCAGATGTCTTGTGTGGTGATTTTGCCGCTTTTGTAAATACTGATTGCGATATTTTTGAAAATATTGACCGCGGCATTATCTATCTCCTATTAAAAATAAAAAGTCGAATTTATTATGAAATAAATAATAATCTGTTGCGAATAAATTTGAATATATTAAGAAATTTGAGTTTTTCATCGGCATTTAAAAAAGATTTTAATCTTAGTTATGAACCAACGAAAAAATTCAGAGGGTCATTCCTAAGGTAAGTTAATGTAAAATTTAAAATGTGTCTGACAAGCGCCAGGTTCATCTGAACCGGTCATTTTACCTCCGAATTTATTTTGTAATATCACAAAATAAATTAAAACAAAAATAAACACAATGCAAATATTTTTTAATTTAGATTTTTTTTCAAATAAAAAATATTTTAATTAATTGCCGCAAAAATCTTATTGCCGGATTATTAATTCTAAAAACGGTTAGTCAGATTAAAACTCTTTATGACTTCTTAGATAAATTACACTGACGGTCAGCGATTTTAAATATATTAACATGAGTTGAAGAATATATTTAATAGTGTAACTAATTTCTGTTTTTCAACGTATTAAAAGTAACAATATAACTTAATAAATATGCTGGACATTTTAAATTTTTTAATCTTAATCTTTTTGATTTCCTTGTTTGCCGTATTATATTTGAAATTTAAGAATAAATTTATGCCGGAAACATCTAACAGTAAAAGAATCTAAGTCATCGTAATTAACAGGAAATCCCGTTGAATATAATTAAATATGATTTTTACTGAACTGATNNAATATTTAATAAACGAAAATTAGCTTACCTCAAAATTAAGGAGATTGTGTATGTTAAAAAAATTATTTATTTCTATTCTGCTTTTTATTTTTATTTCATTAAACCTGGTTGCACAGGATAAAATCATTCCTGATTATTCGACAACCCCGCGAAAAGATGTTCCGGTTGAACTCACCTGGAAAATTGATGATTTATATCCTTCATATGAAGCATGGCAAAAAGACAAGGAAGACCTTATTGCTCTTGCATCTCAGGTTGACACAAAAAAAATAGGGTGGACAGATTCACCTCAAAAAATGCTCGAAATGTTTGAATTTAACGATGCAGTATTCATGAAGGGAGATAAATTATTTAATTATGCAAGTAACCAGAGTAATGTTGATTTAAGCAATTCACAATATAATGTTATGAAAGGTGAGCTTCAATCAATTTATGTCAATCTCGGCTCAAAGTTTACTTTTTTCAGGGATGATATTTTAAAAATGAATAAAGATAAATTGAATGAGTTTTTTAAGAAAGAACCGAAACTCGAAGCTTACAGGTTCAGCATTGAAAGTATATTGCTTTTAAAGGACCATATTTTACCGCAGGACCAGGAAAAGTTAATGTCATTGACGGGATTGATGACATCTACTCCGTCGCAAACAGCGAATTTCCTGCGTGACGTGGATTTACCTTCACCGGAAATTACTTTAAGCAATGGAACAAAAATTACTCTCAACACCGCAAATTACCTGAGATACCGCGGAACTAATAATGCCTCCGACAGGACACTTGTAATGACCACGTTCTATAATAATTTATTTAATTACAAAAACACTTTTGCAGCGTTACTCGACGGAGCTATGAAACAGCAATTATTTTTTGCAAAAGCCCGGAATTACAAAGATTGTCTCGAAGCAAAACTTTTCAGTGATAACATAAATGAAAGTATTTATACAACTTTAATTAAGAATGTTCATGAAAATCTTGAGCCATTGCAACGATACATGAAATTAAAAAAGGAACTGCTTGGACTGGACGTTTACAAATATGATGATATATATGCATCAGCAGTTCAGTCTGTTAGTAAAAAATATACTTATGACGAAGCCGTAAATTTGGTTCTCGAAGCCGTGAAACCGCTTGGCGATGATTATGTTACAAATTTGAAAAAAGGATTTAACAGCCGCTGGGTGGACATTTATCCGAATAAAGATAAACAAAGCGGGGCATATTCGAGCGGAGTATATGGAGTTCATCCATTAGTAAAAATGAATTTTAACGGTGATTATGAATCGGTTACTACTCTTGCACACGAACTCGGACACTCGATGCATTCATATTATTCAAATTCAAATCAAAACTATACTAATTCGCAGTACCCGATTTTCCTTGCTGAAATCGCTTCTACATTTAATGAAAATCTTCTCACCGAATATATGGTAAAAAATGAAAAAGATGATTTGTTTAAATTATTTTTACTCGATAAATTTCTCGACCAGGCAAGAGGAACAATTTACAGGCAGGCATTATTCGCCGAATTCGAACTTGAGATTCATAAGAAAGTTGAAGAGGGGAAAACACTCACAGCCGATTATTTGAATAAATTATACCTTGACCTGACGAAACAATATTATGGAGATGATAAAGGCATCGTTAAAGTTGATGACTATATTCAAAGCGAATGGAGTTACATACCTCACTTCTATATGAACTATTATGTATTCCA
>PNBM01000313.1 GCA_003135995.1 Ignavibacteriota bacterium
GGATATTATTTCTATTCAAAGATCAATAGAGTTATGGATAGTTTATCGAGAATTTCGAGTATGCGGGTAATCTATTGTCCACAGGCGCATCTTTGGTATTGGCCCTCATCGGGTACAATGCAAAAAGAACCCTCGAACGAAGAGCTTGAACTTCAAACCGACCTTGCTCTGACATATAATGCAAAAGGGATTATGTATTTTTCTTTTGATTCGTGGGGAGATTTTACTCAACCTTCAGGAAATTATGCCCGGGGTATAATGAACGCTTCGGGAAGTACATTAGTGGGAAGAGATTCAAATGTATATAATCAAAACAAATTTGCAAAAATAAAAGAGCTATCGGCAAAGCTTAAAAAATGGGGTCCGTATTTAATGAGCTTCGACCCGCAGAAAACTCAGTCTTTCATTTGTCGTACCGAAAGAAATATAATGATTAATAATTCTTATATTGCTGATGTAATTTCATATAAACCGGGTGATGGAGGAACTCCCGCATGCGTGGAAGAACAACCTATGCCTAATATGGTTTATGATTGTCCCGAAGATAGATATATCCAGACAGCAACGTTTGAACCTTACACAGGTACATCTGTAAATCAATATTTTATGATATTGAATAGGAGATGTTCGCCTTTCATAGACGCAACAAGTGAAAACAACAACGGAGGAAGAAGATATATGAGAGTCAAGTTCAAGCCGAACACACAGAATTTAGCCGGTTTTCTAAATTGGAATATAAAAAATGTAGAAAATGATTCTTTAATCGGGATTTTAAATAGCGGAAGTTATACTTACATAGATTTAGGATGGTTTAAGCCGGGCGAAGGAAAGCTATACAAAATTACACCCCTGGCATATGAAGGCGGAACAATGGTTTGCGATGAGAGTTTTCTTAACAAGTCATTCACCTGTAACGGAATTATAAATAACAACGGCTATAATCTTACAATCGGCAGAAACTGCACTATAACATTCGACACAGGTGCAGGCATCGTAATGAACGGAGGAAGTTTATATTGCGGTGAAATGAATCACTCAACCACGCTACAGGCAAAAAGCGGAATGACGTGGAAAGGTATATCTTGCAGTGATTGCGAAGAAGTTTGCATAAGAAACACAACAATTAACGGTGTGAACCCCGATAAAACGAGTGACGGGATATTATCTTTAAGTGATTGTAACTACATTGCAATAAATAATAACACTATTAATTCTCCATATCAAGCGCAAAATGGTATTATAAATGTTAACTCTATAGATGTAGGTGAAAAACCGGAAGTTTCTATTTCAGAGAATACAATAAATGAAGATTTTGTATCTTCTTACACAATAGCAGTTAATTCTGAAGGTTCGCTTCAGATTCCGGTATATATTCAGAATAATAATATTACTGCAAATAATAATGGCAGTGCAGTAGCAGTATTCCTTACAAATATTTCAGTCGGAATTGTAAGCGACAACACAATTGATAATTTTTTATATGGGGTTATTTTATATTCTTCATCTGCTGATATCGGTGGAAATAATATAATATCATCGGGCGAAAACTCTATGTGTATTGGCTCTTATGCGAGCAGTACGGCGAATTTAAATCCTTCACAAAGCGTAAGCGGTCTGTATTATAATGGAGGAGGAAACTATTTAAGAACTAATGATAATAATTCAAATAATTTATATGTAAATGACTCATATTTTAATATAGATAAAGGTGGAAATATCTTTGAAATACCGTGTCCGAGTACGAATCATTTATCGGGTTGGTTTCCATCCGGGACATGCGAATTTACTTTGTATTATGCCCGGGATAATTGTTATAAAGTTAATGGACAAGAAGATAATGTCTTTTGCAATGTGACGTGTGGTGACGGAGGACAGTCTGCCCTATTTTATTTCGGAGAAAATAGTTGTAACTCTCAGAACTATGATGGAATGGACGTGATTGCTATTTCGGAAGATATTACCGATACGGTGAGGACAAGTTCAATCGGCGGAGGTTCTTTTTCCAATGTACAATTACCAATTGACAATGTACAATTAAGAGCGTTAAGAGCAAAGAACATTTTGAGTGTTATATCAAAATCAGATGTTCAAACAGACGCATTGAGTATTCAGAGGATATTTAAGCAGACACGGGATTCGATAAATATTAATATGAGAAAAAGAAATTATGATGCCGTGATTAATCAATGTACTTATATGCTAAATACATTTCCTGATAGTACTTTTAGCATAGATGCACTTTCTAAGCTTTATGCTTCGAGTTTACGACGTGATAGTGCGGGAAGTAAAATGTCACCTCTTAAAACATATTTTGAAACATTGATATTAAATAATGCAGATAATTCTGTTTTAATCGCAAGAGCAAATTATTTTGTACAGAAATGTAAGGTTTCATTGAAGCAATATACATCTGCAATGCAGGGATTTCAGGAAATTATGAATCAATTTCCTTATAGCTATGAAGGACTTGTTGCATCCTGGGATTACGCGGCAACGCAACTACTGGCAAATTCCGGCGGAGGTTTCGCCAATGAAGAATTAAAAATTAAGAATGAAGAATTAGAAAGCACATCCCCTCTGCCCCCCTTCGAAGGGTGGAAAGAGCAGTCTTTTTCCCCTTTCACGTTTCACATTTCACAAAGCTCTGACGTTTCACATATTTTGAACGATTTACTCGATACATTAAATAAATATAAAGTTGGTAGTTCTTATATCAATGGTGATTACGACAAATCGAAATTTTCGAAAAAGGATAGACAATTGATTTCATCCAACATTCAAAAATCATTCAACAACGAAAAAGTAAAACAGATAAATAAGATAAAAGAACTTGAAAACAGTTCAAAATCCAAAAATGAAGTAACAAGTTCAAAAGCAAAATCGGAATTGAAAAAAATGAAAACGCTTGGAGATGTTGTGAAGGTAAAAAGACCGAAAGATATAAAAGAGCATATTAACATTATTAACTCTGACATAAAAAAAGTATTCGGAACTGATAAAACAACCGGAGCAAAAGATAAAAAAAATCAACTCCCTAATGAATACAAATTATACCAGAATTTTCCAAATCCATTTAACCCACTGACTAAAATAAATTACGATTTACCGAAGGATGCAAAAGTATCGATTGTAATTTATGATATTCTCGGAAGGCAGATGTTAAAACTTGTAAATGATGAATTCCAGAAAGCCGGAAGATATTCATTAACTTTCAACGGTCAGCCATTTGCCAGCGGTGTTTATTTCTATCGTCTTGTTTCGGATAAATATGTCGAGGTAAAGAAAATGGTACTTATAAAGTGACGCTGACATATAATTATTAAAACTAAGGGGAAGTAAACGCTTCCCCTTTTTTGTTTCTTAAAATAATTTGTACCACCAGTAATATTTAATCCTTCAATTTCTTCCCATTCTCAAATTTCAAATCCTTTAACTACTTTTTGTTAATTAAATAGGATTTTTGAATAATGACTCTTAAATAAATATTTGGTTTGCACACGTTTGAGCTTTTAATATCCATTTAATTATCATCTAATAGTACTCCCCTTTGTTAAGTAATAAAATTAAATTTAAACAACAGATCCACGAGTAATATCTCCTTTTTAGTCTTACGGTAATTAATTATGAATATTTCTTTTGATTTATTTAGAATTCTATTATTTGATAAAATAGATTAACTATTAAATTGTTACTTTACATTATTTTATACTTAAAATGTAACCTTGAAAATTATTTATATTGCTTCTTTCAAAATTTGTTCATACTATAGAATTAGTAATGAATAAATAATCATACAAGTAATTAAATTCTAAAAATGAATGCTACTTTTTTTGATATTGTTCGTTCACTTTCGCCTATTCAAATTAAAGAATTCCGTAAATTTATATCTTCCCCATATTTTAATAATCGTAGAACTGTACTGAAATTTTTTAATCAGATAATTAAATACTATCCCTTCTTTGATATAGATATAAATAAAGAGAAAATTTATAGAAAAGTATTCGAAAATAGAAAATTTAATTTCAATACATATTATATAATGTTAACTCATCTTTCAAGCCTTGCGCAAAAATTTATTAAGCAAAAGAGCATTGAAATTAATGATTTTCAAATTAACAATAATATTTTGCAGTTACTTTTAAGATATCCTGCGGGTTCGTATTTTAAAAGAAATGTCTGGAGAATAAAATCTGATATAAAGCGAAAAATAAATATTGATGTAGAATTTATTAAAAATTGTTGTAGATTTGATAGAATTCTTTATAATTACTCTGTATTAAATGATAGAGTCGATAGATATCAAGTAAATGATATGCAAACGACACTTATTATTGAGTCTGCCGTTAAACTTAAAATATCATTTTATATTGATATTATATCTTACTACCGAAATCTCCTTTTAGATAGTTCAAACGGTGCTAAGGCAGAAAAGTTTTTGAATGACTTTATCAATATCAATGAAATTGAAAATTTCTTGAAAAATATTAGGAAAAAATATCAATATTATTTCTTCTTAGATTTATATCTAAAATTTATTAAAACATTTTCTGGTAAAAATATAATTGCAAATTATTTTCGATATAAAACCTGCTTTGAAAAGTTTAAGGATAAATTAACTTTAGAAGAATTATCATATCATTATGAAAATTTAATTAAATTTTGTGAGCTCAACTTAAAAAAAGGTAAAAATTTAAAGTTGACGAATGAACTTAATATTCTTTATGATAAAATACTCAAATATGGTTATTTTAAGTCAATAGACTCAAAATATTTAACAATAAATAGATATAGAGACATATTAAAGTTTATTATTTCAACAAAGAATTCGAAAAAGTTAAAAGAATTTATAGATAATAATTCAAACAAAGTACAGCCGATGCATTTTAAGAATATTTATCATTATGCAACATCTTATTATTATTTTGAATTAAAAGACTATCATGAAGCAATAAAAAATATAATGAAAGTGAGTTTTATAAATACCCAAATTAAGTATGATTTGTTGATTTTACTATTATTGACTTTATACGATACAAATGAACTCTCAAAAGTAATAATTATTATTAACAACTTTAATAATTTTGTTTTTGGGGATAAAACAATTATAACATTAGAAAAGAATAAATTAAAACAATTTATTAAATTTTATAAAACTCTAGTTAAAATAAAAAAGGAAAAACTAAATTATCATATATTATATTTTAAACGATCATTAAATAGAACAAAAACATTAATATATAAAGACTGGTACATAGAAAAATGTGAAGAATTATTAAAAGAGTTAAGACCTGAAATATCAATGATAAATATAAAAGCAGGATAATTCATAATAACTCTAACAAAATTCTTATATTAAATATAATTTAAAATTAATATTAGAATAATATTTTAAA
>PNBM01000323.1 GCA_003135995.1 Ignavibacteriota bacterium
ACAATGTACAATTAAGAGCATTTTGATTTAAAATAATATTATTTCGTTTATCTCGTTCCCGCGCTCCAGCGTGGGAACGGGAGATTTTAAAGATTGTAAGATATTTCTAAGTTATAAATGTAAAGTTTGAAAGGTATTAAAAATTAATGGTAAAAAGAATCAAGACGCAAGACGCTTCCGAAAAAAAGTTCTCATTAGAAATTGCCCTTCTGGATAAAGCACAAAGTGATTTATTCAATGCTATAGCCNNCATTCCCAATCGGGGATTGGGAATGAGGGGAAGTGGAATAATCAATTTTCAATGTACAATTGGAAGAGCAATAAAAAATAAATTTTAGAAAATAGATAGAATAATTGCAACAATAAAATTTTAAATAAATGTCACATCAAACAACAAATCATACCCGAACGATGACCGATGATATCAAAGATATCACATCTCAGAATCCTGATATTTGTTACCAGTGCGGAAAATGTTCTGCAGGATGTCCGGTTAGAAATTACATGGACGAAGCGCCGAATCTGATTGTCCGCTATATTCAGTTAGGCTTATATGATAAAGCGGTTAACTCATCCACGATTTGGTTATGTGCGGGATGTTTAACCTGTACAACACGTTGTCCGAAAAATTTTGAGCTCGCTGCTTTCATGGATGCTCTCAGAGAAATTGCTTTGAAAAAAGGAATCAAGATAAAAGAGAAAGCAATTTTAAAATTCCATAAAGCATTCCTGAAGCAGATTAAAAATCACGGCAGGTCGTATGAACTGGGGCTTATCAGGGATTATAAATTAACAACAGGTGATTTAATGGCTGATGTCGATGCCGCTCCTGACATGTTATTAAAAGGTAAAATCGGAATATTTCCGCATAATATAAAAGGCAAAGAATCTATAAAACGCATTTTTGAAAAAACAGAGGTAAAATAATGCAAATAGGATATTATCCCGGATGTTCACTATCCGGAACTGCAAAAGAGTATGGAAAATCTGTGAGAGCAATTTTTAAGCAACTCGATGTTGAACTTGCCGATGTAACTGACTGGTCTTGCTGCGGAGCTACTTCAGGTCACGTAACAAGCCATAAATTAGCAATGGCGCTATCTGCAAGGAATCTTGCACTCGCCGAAAAACAAGGACTTAAAGAAATTTTTGCTCCCTGTGCAGCTTGTTTCGGCAGACTCGCAGTTACAAAACAAGAATTGAAAAATAGTCCTGCTCTTAAAGAAGAGATAGAAGGGATTATTGAAGACAAGTTGAATAATACAATTGAGATTATTAATATTATTCAACTGTTTCAGAAAATCGGGAAAGAAAAAATAGCTGAGAAGAAAGTTCTGGATTTAAAAAATCTGAAGGCAGCATGTTATTATGGTTGTCTGCTCGTCAGACCGTTCAATATCTTACATTTTGATGATGCCGAACAGCCGACATCATTCGAAGAACTTGTGAAATCCACAGGTGCGGAAGTTGTTGAATGGAATTACAAACTTGAGTGCTGTGGTGCCGCACATTCTCTTCCGAGAAAAGATATTGTCGTCGACCTCTCAAAGAAAATTCTTGATGATGCAATGAAACACGGTGCAAATGTTCTGGTTGTTGCCTGTCCGATGTGTCACTCCAATCTTGATATGAGACAAAAGAATATTATAAAAGCAAATCCCGGTCAGAAAGAAATTCCGGTATTATATTTATCCGAATTAATCGGACTTTGTCTCGGACTGGATAACAAGCAACTCGGAATAAATTTGCATACAATTGATTTCAATATCAGGTTGAAGAAGAATGTTGAAGAGGAGGTAGCAAAATGAAAATAGGAGTATTTATTTGTCATTGCGGTGAAAATATCGGACGGACAGTTGATTGCGTAAGGGTTGCGAAGGCTTGCAGTTTTTTTCCTAATGTTGTGCATTCGGTTGAATACAAATATATGTGTTCCGACCCCGGACAAAATATGATTAAGCAGGCAATAAAAGATTTAAAGCTTGATGGTGTTGTTGTCGGTTCATGCTCTCCTCATATGCACGAGAAGACGTTCAGAAAAGCAGTTTCAGATGCGGGTGTAAATCCGTTCCTTTGTGAAATTGCAAACCTTAGGGAACATGTTTCATGGGTACACGATGACAAAGAAGTTGCAACTGATAAGGCTATTGACCTTATGAGATTTGCAGTCGAAAAAGTTAAAAGAAATGCACCGCTTAAAACAATTCAGGTCCCTGTAACAAAAAGAACACTTGTAATCGGCGGCGGTATTGCCGGAATTCAGGCGGCGCTTGATGTTGCGAATGCCGGTTATGAAGTTGTGCTTGTTGAAAAAGAACCTTCGATTGGCGGACATATGAGTCAGCTGTCTGAAACATTCCCGACACTCGATTGCTCACAATGTATTTTAACGCCGAGAATGGTTGAAGTTTACCAGCATCCGAAAATAAAATTGATGACTTATTCGGAAGTTGAAAAAGTTGAAGGCTTTATCGGTAATTTTAAAGTTACAATAAGAAAAAAAGCAAGATTCGTTGATGATACATTATGTTCGGGCTGTGGCGACTGCGCCATTAAATGTCCGATTAAGAAAAAAGCTTTAAGTGAATTTGATGAAAAGCTTGCTTTCCGTTCGGCGATTTATGTTCCATTCCCTCAGGCAGTTCCGAACATTCCTGTCATTGATAAAGAAGTTTGCACATATTTTAAAAATGGTAAATGCAGTATGTGTGTTAAAGTTTGCGGAAGAAATGCGATAAAATTTGACCAGCAGGATGAATTTATTTCTGAAGATATCGGTGCAATTATAGTTGCGACAGGATACAAATTATATACAATTGACAAAAAGCCTGAAGCCAGTGAAATCAAGGGTTACGGAGAATACGGTTACGGAAAATATAAAGATGTTGTTGACGGATTACAATTCGAAAGAATAGCAAGTGCATCGGGTCCGACATCAGGAGAATTCCAAAGACCTTCTGACGGAAAAACTCCGAAAAAAATTGTATTCATACAATGCGTAGGCTCGAGAGATGAATCGAAAGGATTTTCTTACTGCAGTAAAATATGCTGTATGTATACCGCAAAACATGCGATGCTTTACAAACATAAAGTACACGATGGTGAAGCATATGTATTCTATATGGATATAAGAGCCGGCGGTAAAATGTACGAGGAATTTGTAAGACGTGCAATTGAAGAAGACGGAGTAAAATATATTCGCGGGAGAGTTTCGAGAATTTACGAAGAAGACGGAAAATATATAGTAAAAGGTGAAGATACACTTGCGGGTGTTCCGATACAAATTGATGCTGATATGGTTGTTCTTGCAACTGCAATGGTTGCACAAACAGACGCTCCTAAACTTGCTCAGACAATTGGAATGCCGTATGATAATTACGGTTTCTACAGTGAAGTGCATCCGAAATTAAGACCGGTAGAAAGCAGTACGGGCGGGGTTTTCCTCGCAGGTGCCTGTAATTCGCCGAGGGATATTCCGGATTCAGTTGCAATGGCTTCGGCGGCAGCAGCTAAAGCTCTTGTGTTGTTCGGTTCAGATATGCTCGAAAGAGAACCGACAATTGCATTTGTAAATGAAAATTTATGCGCGGGGTGTTTTTACTGTAAAAAAGTTTGTGCATATAATGCGATAGAAGTAAAACAGATAAAAGACAAAAACGGAAATGTGATTAAAGAAGTGGCCTTTGTGAATTCAGGTCTGTGCCAGGGATGCGGAACATGTAATGCAACATGTCCGTCTAAGGCAATTGAATTAATCGGATATACTGATGAACAGATTTATGCAGAAATTGCTGCACTTATGTAGAAAGTTATAAAGTTTGTAAAGTAAGAGCTTAAGAGCTTTAAACGCAAAGGACGCAAAGAAGTAAAATGAAACAGAAATTTTAAATTGTAATAGAGAGATTAACAAAATAATTTTATGGAAAATAAAACTTTTGAACCAAAAATAATTGCCTTCGTCTGCAACTGGTGCACATACACCGGTGCGGATTTAGCAGGAACTTCAAGGATGAAGTATGAGCCGAACGTAAGGCTCATCAAGCTTCCCTGCACAGGCAGGATTGACCCCGTTATGATATTAAAAGCATTTGAAAAAGGTGCTGATGGTGTGCTGGTTTCAGGCTGCCATCCGGGTGACTGCCATTACAATGCAGGAAATTTTCATGCGCGCAGAAGATGGATAATGTTTCACAAGCTTCTTGATTTTGTCGGAATAGATGAAAACAGGCTACACTTCTCATGGGTTTCTGCATCCGAAGGGAAAAAATTCGTCGATGTCATAAACGGATTCGTCAATAAAGTGAAGGCAAAAGGACCTTTCGAAAAATATGAAAAAATAAATAAGGAGTTTGTAATCAATGGATGATATTAAAAAAATTGCGCGTGAACTCTTTACTTCCGGAAAAGTCAATGCTGTGCTGGGTTATGTAAGCATTAACGGACAAAGGACAAAACCTTTCCTCGCCACAAAACCGGAAGAGACGGATAATTTTATAATCAACAAATATATTCTGAACAACCTTACCGTTTACCTTACAAAAAAAGAAATTTTGAAATACGGAAAAATCGGAATTTTCGCTAAAGGTTGTGATGTAAAAGCTATTGTTGCACTTTTACAGGAAAGCCAGATTAAGAGGGAAGAAGTTTATATTGTCGGAATAAATTGCAATGGTGTCTGCGCTGATTTCGATATGGAATTCAGTGGTGAGACAATTGCTTTAAAATGTCTGAACTGTGAAGTTAGAACTCCGAAACTTTATGATGAGTTAATCGGGACTACGGAAGAGATGCCTAAAGCGGATGACGGTAAACTGAAAATGATTAGAAAAATTGAAGCACTTTCATCAGCAGAGAAATGGGATATTTTTGAAGAACAATTTGACAAATGTATAAAATGTTATGCGTGCCGTCAGGCTTGCCCGCTGTGCTATTGCGAGCGTTGTATTTCAGATAAATCAGTTCCGAGGTGGATTGAAAGCAGTGCATCAAAAAGAGGAAATTTCAGCTGGAACATAATTCGTGCTTTCCATTTAGCCGGAAGATGCATTGGTTGTAATGAATGTGAACGCGCCTGTCCGATGGAAATACCATTATCACTTTTAAACAGGAAAATGGCGATGGTTGCACAGGAAGAATTTAAATATGTTTCGGGTTTAGACCCGAACACTCCGACTTTAATCGGAAGTTATGATTTAAAAGACGACGAAGATTTTATTGAATAAAGAAGAAGTTAGAGAAGTTAAGAAGTTAGAGAAGTTAAAGAAGTTATTAGCGAGTAGTTAGTAGATAATAGAAATGCTCTTTTAAATTGCCACGACTTTTAAGTCGTGGGTAAGAATGAACTCAAAACGGGCTTTAGCCCATAATTACTCCCGCTTTCAGCCTTTGGTTTGAAAACGGTTAAAAGGAAAATATACAATTTCTCGTTACCAACTCGAAAGAGGTAACGAACATAAGGAATAAATAAAACAATTTTATGGACGAAAAAATAATAACGAAAGAAAATCTGAAAGCAATGTGTTCTGAATTGCTGAAGAATAATGTTGATGTGATATCACCTCTCGAAAACGGATATCTGAAATTGAAAAGCGGTGATGAATTAACGCTCGATTCAAAAGCGAAACACACAAAAGCTTCTTTCAAAGAATACGTTTTTCCGAAAACAGAACCGATTATATTTTACAAAAAGAGCCAATCGGATGTTGAGCTTCTGGATGTTAAAATGGAAGACAAGCAGACTGTTATTTTCGGTGCAAAACCCTGCGATGTACGTTCAATAGGCATTTTAAGAAAAGTGTTCAACTGGGATTACAAAGATGAATTTTTTAATGTCAGAACAAATAATACAATAACGATTGGAATGATGTGCCAGTTTTGTGATGATTTTTGTTTCTGCACTTCAGTCGGACTTAGTCCTGTATCATCTGAAGGTTCCGATATATTCTTAATTCCGCTCGATGAAAATAATTTTGCATTGAGAGTTATAACTCCAAAAGGCGAAGAGTTTATAAAGCCATTCGGAAAATATTTGATGGATGGTATTAAAGGAAAATCGGAAGCAGCCGAGAAAAATGTAAAATTCCCTGAAAAAGTATTCGATTCTGAAAAAGTTAAGGAATGGATTACAAATAATTTCGAGAATGAATACTGGAATACTATCGGAAAGATGTGTCTTGGTTGTGCGCAGTGTGCTTTTGTATGCCCGGTATGTCACTGCTTTGATATTGTAGATGAAGATTACAATTATACTGAAGGCAGAAGAATGAAAAACTGGGACGGATGCCAGTTTGATATGTTTACATTGCATGCGTCAGGTCATAATCCAAGAGATATTCAAAGTAAAAGATACAGGCAGAGAATTTCACACAAGTTCAAATATTATCCGGATAAATTTAATGAGATACTATGCACGGGCTGCGGGAGGTGTTCACGCGGGTGTCCGGTATCGATGGATATAAAAGAAATAGTTACGGGAATTGGAGAACTGGCTAATAAAGTTTGAAAGTTAGAAGGTTAAAAGGTTCGAAAGTTAAAAAACGTGAAACGTGAAAGGTGAAACGAAAGAACGATAATTAATACCGGAAACTTGATACTTAATACTGCTGTTAAAATATTTTTAAATACGAAATTAAATTTTACAATTAAATAAGTGATGGAAAACATATATAAACCTTATCTGATGGAAGTTAAAGATATCATTTCCGAAACTTCAGATACTACAACATTTAAATTACAATTTAAAGATCCTGAAATTGCAAAGGCGTTTAATTTCAAAGCGGGGCAGTTTGGAGAATATTCAGTTTTCGGTGAAGGTGAAACAACTTTTTGTNNGGAATATATCGAATGTTCGTTTAAGAAAGCCGGGAAAGTCACTGCGGCATTGACAAGATTGAATGTTGGAGATACAATTGGATTCAGAGGACCTTATGGAAATCATTTTCCTGTCGATGCGATGAAGGGAAAAAATGTTGTATTTATAGCAGGCGGAATCGGATTAGCTCCTGTCAGATGTGTAATAGATAACGTTCTCGATTTAAGAAAAGATTTCAAAGATATAACGATTATTTATGGAGCGAGAACTGTTGCAGATTTAGTTTACAAAGAGAAGCTCGAAGAATGGAAAAATATGAGCGATGTGAAGACCGTTGTTACTGTTGACCCGGGTGGAGAAACACCTGACTGGAAAGGCGAAATTGGATTTGTNNGTTTGCAAAGACGGACCGGTATTCACTTATGCGCAGATGAAAAACTTACCGCAGGAATATTAATATTTAAAATTTTTAAATAATATTGCATTATCGAAGTAAAGTCCTGAGAAGTATTATTGTTACGACCACGGCTTTAATAAAAATTTTATCGTTCCAGATATAAATTATCAGAAATTATTTAATAAGCAGCATCTTTTTAGATTGCATAAAATTGTCTGAAAATAATGTATAAAAATAAATTCCCG
>PNBM01000336.1 GCA_003135995.1 Ignavibacteriota bacterium
TATGATTTTGATGGAAGACTAAATGAGATTGTCGTCGTTGGATTGAATGGATTTGGATAATTCTGGTATAATTTATATTCTTTTGGAATTTCCGAACTTATGTTCTGAATTGAAGTTGTATTTGCCCATCGAGGTGCTTCAACAATTGTGTTTATTACGGAACAGGTCACAATTGTGTCCATACCCGAACTATCGGCACTTGTGTATGAGCCATTTCCATAACCATCCCATCCATGGAATGTATATTGCTGTCCGCTATAATTTACAACCCTTCCGGTTACACCAAACTGGAAAGCAGTTGCGGAATCATAATATTGACCTCCGCCAAAAGTGAATGGTATTGATGAAACAATTGTCAGTTTATATTGAATTTTATAATTCGCTGTTAAAGTTAAAGGTCCTGAAATTGTTACATTATGCATTGTATCGCCGTTATCAGACCAATTTTTAAAAATATATTTATTGTTACCGTAAATAGTTGGACCCAAAGCCTGCACGGATATTGTTGAACCATTTGGGAAAACAAAATTTTGATGAGTGTTATAAATAACTCCGTTAACTTTAAAAGAATCTATGCCTTCGCGGTTAGTTTGCACAAGTACATTGGACGCATTAACGTAAAGAGTAAAATTTCTTCTGTGAGCAGGAATTCCATTAGGTCCGCTTGCCACAACAGACACGTTATAAAGTCTCGGTGTTACAGTTCCTATTGTTTTAATTTTTAATATAACAGAATCCGGGAATGTTGAAATTGAATCCTTTCCGTAAGCGTAAGAAAATTGTATAGTACCGGAAGCCGGCAATGTATCCAGTGTTTGAGTAAATTTAACTCTGCCGGTATATGTGCCCTTTATAGCAGGAATTTTCAATGTAATAACAGTGCTATCATTATTTCCTATTGTTCTGCTTGGGGGATTCAATGTAAATGCATAATCCGGGAAATAACCCACAAAACTGCTTTCAACCGAGCTGGCACCTGTACGACTATCCATCCATGCATTCATAGAAGCGGTTCCACTGGCTGAATTTCCAATATAATCACCTATATAATTTTCTCCACCTGGTTGCCCTACTGCCATCGTATTTGGATTAAAAGATGCATTAGAGATCTTAGCATTAGGAGCAAAACTAACACCACCGTCAGTTGATGTCGTACCCCACATTTCAGTTGTAAGATTTCCAACCGGGTCGACTCTTGAATCGAACCAGTATATAAATATTTTTCCTGTTTTTTTATCACATGTGATTGCCGGCATCCATTGGTCAGTCATTGTGTTATCATCATTGACTCTTGCTTTGGCGCTCCAAGTTACGCCGTAATCGGTTGACCTTGAAAAAAAGATGTCTGCTAAGTCAGTTCCGGTTTGAGGGTTAGCCGCCCAAACTATATAAACATTTCCTCTTGTTGAAGTAAAGCTGTTATCTGCTGCCATTCGGGGGAATATATCCGTTCGAATGCAATTTTTCACAGTATATCTATTATAACAAATTACTCCCGGTCCTATAATTCCAGGAATTGCCTGAATAGCATATGGAAAAGATTGTCCGCCATCTGATGACCTGTAAACACGCATAGCATTTGCATAAGAGCATGCATAATAAACATAACCTCCGGAAATATTTCCGTTGGCACCGACCGATATATAAGCTCCCTGATCACCATTTAAGTTCTGGGGTGATGACCATGTTGCACCCAAATCAGTACTCCTCGAATATCTCATTCCGGTAGAACCGAATTGTCTCCAGCCAACATAAACATAATTACTATAGGGACCGCCTGTCTGGTCGCATGTAATCCATTCTTTATCACAAAGACCGGCTGATGTTTCAACACAACTTGAATATTGTGAAAAAGTAACGCCTTTATTTGTAGATTTTCCAATAGCAACGCCATACGGTCCTCCTGATGATCTCTCATACAATTGAGTATAATATAAATTTCCTAAACTATCAAACGCTAATACAGGGTCACCAATTTCAGATTGGAAACCCGGAAACGGAGGTTGAGTAGTAACCCAATCGATTCCATTTAATGTATAATGGAAATTATTCTGAGAAATATTATAAGCACAAACTATATTTTTAGGGTCATTCGGATTTATTACAATGTATGGTTCACCGAAATCATTTCCAAGAAAGAAATTATCGAAACCATCAACTGTATATACTGTGCTGTTTGTACTTTGCGGAGAAAAATATCCCGGAGGAGTTTTAACTACAGATTTAAAATTTGAATAATCCACAAATTGTGAATAGGTCAATCCCGTGGAGAGAAGAACAAGAAGTAATGCTAAAATTATTTTTTTCATAATTAATTAAGTAGTATTTTACTTTAAAAACAATATTCTATAAAATTAAGTTATTCCGGCGTAAATTAAAAGTATTAAAGATTTCAATAAAAAAATAACCTATATGCAAAAAAACATATAGGTTATAAAAAAAATTATCTTTATTTGAAAAATACTATTTTATCAGCATCATTCTCCTGATATCGTTAAATTTATCAGTTGTCATACGATAAAAATAAGCTCCGCTTGGTAAATTACTTCCATTAAAATTGACTTCATAAGTTCCCGCTTTTAGTTTTTCATTAACTAAAGAAGCAATTTCTCTGCCTAATACGTCGTAAACNNAATGGATTCGGATAATTTTGAGACAAATTAAATTTATTCGGTATTAATTCTGAAATTGTGTTAACTGAAACCGACGAATATTTATTGCGGGCAGTATTTGCTTTATTTATTAAATCAGTCAAACTATTACCTTTTATTATTGCGAATCCTACAATAACCGATTGGTTAGAAGAAATTGTAAAAGGTCCCGCAGAAATAGTGAAGCCATTTCCCCCTGGTCCGAGAGAATCATTGTAGATTCCGCTGCTTAATGATTCCCACTTTTCCTGCTTTGTAAAACCATCTATAATATCCATTATAGATAATGCTTTAAAATTTATATTTTGATTTGTCATTAAAGCGATTCCGAAATATAAATTTGGAATTCCTGTGTTATATGTGTAAGCTAATTTATTTTGAGAATTATACCTCGTTATATTACCGTCTAATTGTCCGTTCGGTTCGAATAAAGTAAAAATACCTCCGTAAAGATTACTGATTGAAATGGAATTAGTATTTTTTATATCATATTTTAAAAGTATATAATCAGAATCGTTTATACCTGTAAAAGCATAACTATTCGCATTAACTTCAACGCCTATTTTATTTGTTCCCGCACCGTTGTCATTGAATTTTCCTGAACCATCCTGCGCAGATATTACTCCCGGAGTATTAATTGTATAGGATTGTAATGCTGCAAAATCTGTATCGGAAACATTGGCTGGTGTCGTTGCCCTTGTTACAACATCGGAAACCTGACTGGTGCTGATTCCTATCATCACTCCGCTTACAAAAATATTGTTAACAACACTGTTGCCAATTAATAATCCGGAACCGTATGATTCAGCTTTTTTCCCTATTGCACCATCTCTTGTCAAGGCTAATTTTAAATTATTAATATTGTGTACCGCAAATCCTTGTCTGAATTTTATTGTGAAAGTATTTGTATTGTTGTCAGTATAACAACTTGCTGAACTCGTTGCTTTAAACGTAATCGTTTTGTCAAATGTACATGTGGGTTTTGCTTTTACACGGAAAGTATTATTTATACTTGTACTGAATGTTCCAAAAGCCGGAACGCTTCCGACATAAACCGAATCTTGCACAATATCAATATCGGTTTCTGTTGATGTTAATCTGACGGAAACATTGGAACCCGCAATAAATGTATTTTGATAATTAATAGCGATTGGAATTATTTCGCCGACGTCATAAACTTTATCGTTATTTCCATATAAAGAATCATTATGAGAAACAGATACAATTTTTAGAATCGGATAATCCGATAAACACTTGAATGCATTTACTCTTCCTGTTCCGAGCAATCCGACGTATGTTGGATTTAAATTATAAATGCTGTCAACTCCTAACTTTAATCTGTCAACAACTTGCTGGGGTGTCCAGGAAGGATGTTTTGACCTGATTAAAGCAACAGTGCCCGCTACAATCGGAGAAGACATCGAAGTACCGCTCATTGTTGTATAAGTGTTATTAAAAACGGTGCTCAAAACATTTTCACCCGGTGCACAAATATCTACGGTTGAATGATAATTGGAAAAACTTGTTTTAGTATCATTCGATGTTGTTGCGGCAACTGATACCACATTATCGTATGCAGCAGGGTAACTCGCCCAGTTTTGTCCTACTCCATTAGCATCACCGTTCCCTGCGGCAGCAACGACAATTGTTCCGTTTGCCCATGCATTATTAACGACAGTTTGTGTATAGGAGCTGTAATATGTACTGCCGAAACTGCAATTAATCACTTTCGCACCATTTTGATAACAATATACCATACCGTTGTCCGTGCCATATAGCAATGATTCGGGGTCCGTATCATTAGTATGTTTTGTAATTAATAATTTTACCTTAAACCCAATACCACCTCCGTTAATTCCATTATCTGTTACCTGGGATACACATCCGGAAACGTGTGAACCATGAACATTTCCACCTGTTTTTATATTAGGGTCATTATCATTATAATAAAAATCCCAGCCATAAAAATCATCTATATAACCATTGTTATCATCATCAATATTGTTTATCGGGTCATTCCAGTTAAGATGTATATTAGCCTGAAGGTCCGGATGGTCAAAATCCGTTCCGGAATCTACAATTCCAACAATAACATTTGTATCACCTTTGCAAATATCCCACGCCTGAAAAGCATTAATTTTAGATAAATGCCATTGACTGGTAATCACCGGGTCATTTGGAATGTAATAGCATTCATATACAAAACTTGGTTCTGCCCATTCGAAAATATCGGGATATTTGTTCATTAAAATTCCCGATAATTCAAATGGGTCAATTGAAGCATTGTATTTTACGGAATAAATTTTTGCAAGTTCCTCATCGCCGATTTTCCTTAACTTAACATTAGATTTAAGCGGATGTCTTTGTATAATATTATTAATATTATAAGCATTAGTAAAATTATCAAGGGACTCAATACCGAAATTATTGTTCCCTATTTTGCTTTGTTGATTTTTAAATTTAACATTAACAACTCCCACCATATAATATTTACCCGTACCGCGGCAAATTACATTTCCATTTAATATGCTGTATTCACCCGAATCTCTGAAACTGAATAACGGAAAACTAATCAGAATAAGTATTATAAAAAATATTTTAATTGATAATACTTTTTTTAGTATTAAAAATGTTTTCATAAAATTTAATTAAATTAAAAAAATAACAGCTTATTTAAAAATTTGGAGATTATTTTTTAGAAGAAGTAAAAAAACTAATGCACTTATAAAATTTATAAATTTCGTAAAAGAATAGCCTTTTTTAAAAATTGGAGATTATTTTTAGAAGAAGTAAAATGCTAAATACTATTTAAAATAATAAATTAAAAAAAAATTATCAAATGAAAACAATTACTCTATTTCGACTAATACATCACCTTCAAGGATTGCGTCTCCGGGTTTTACTGTTATTGATTTAATAGTACCTTCTCTGTCTGCAGCGAGATTATTTTCCATTTTCATNNATGGCTCTCCGTAGAGGGTTCACTTTTTGTTCTGACCAATGTGGGAGTCTTAATAGTCTCAAGTTTCTTATCCACAATTACATCGTATACTCTTCCGTTAACATCAATTTTTACAGTATTGCCTTCATAACTTATGACGTTGACATCGTAATTATTATTATTGACCGTAAACTTAAATTTTTTCAT
>PNBM01000080.1 GCA_003135995.1 Ignavibacteriota bacterium
GTTAAGTATTTTTGCTGTCTCAGCCATAAAATGGACTCCCGCAAAGACTATCACATCCGCAGTTGTTTTTTGGGCAGCCTGCGCAAGCTGAAGACTGTCGCCGATATAATCCGCAATATCCTGTATTTCCGATTCCTGGTAATAATGTGCGAGAATTACCGCATTCATTTTTTTCTTCAGCTCGAGTATTTCACTTTTAAAATCAATATCAAAATCAAAAGATTCTAATTCTGTCCCGATATTCAATGTTTTTGTTTGAAGCATAACTTCTTTTACACTTATTAATTTTAATTCAAATTACAATTTTTAAAACTCTTATTAAATGAAACAAAAAATATCATTTTAAAATTAAAGAGACATATGGACTCACTAAAACTGAATGATTTATTTTGAATTACAAATAAAATTTTAAATTTGTAATTTTAACATTATGAAAGCAATGATACTCGCTGCCGGTTTCGGAACAAGGCTAAAGCCCTTAACGGACAATATTCCCAAAGCATTGATTAAATATCAAAATAAAACTCTTATACAATACCAGATTGAAAAATTAAAAAATGCAGGAATCGATAAGATAATCATAAATGCACATCATTTTTCAGATAAGATTGAAAGTTATTTAAATGAAAATGATTTTGGTGTTAAGGAAATCAAGATCATAAAAGAAAAAGAAATATTAGGAACAGGCGGAGGTATATTGAACGCAAGAGAATTCTTTCTCGGTGAAGAATATTTTTTGGTAATTAATGTGGATGTTTTTACAAATTTGGATTATAAAAAAATAATTACTTTTCACGAAGCAAATCCGGCTTTTTCAACCATAGCAGTTCAAAAAAGACAATCAAAAAAATATCTTGAATTCGATTCCGGTATGAAATTGCTGGGCAGGGAAAATAAATATTCTGATAAAAATAATTTATATGCATTTAACGGACTGCATATTATTTCGGGTGAAATATTTAAAAAAAATCTTCCTGTTATATATTGCGATATAATTGAAATTTATTTGCAGCTGATAAATAATAAAGAAATTATACATGGATTTGATGCAGGAAATAGCTATTGTAAGGATTTGGGTAAAATTGAAAATTTACGGGACTGATTCCAGCCTTTTCATTTCGGGAATTTCTTTCATTAAAGCTCTTTCGATGCCTGCTCTTAACGTCATTAAATTCAGAGGACACCCGTTGCAGGCACCCAACAATCTGACCGTTACAATATTTTCTTCCGAGACGTCGACAAGTTCTACATCTCCCCCGTCGATTTGAAGATATGGTCTGATGGTATTCAGGACTTCTTCAATCTTTTCTTTCTTAATTATCGGCATATATAAATCTAATTAAAGTATGTCTGAGAAAAAATGAAAAACAAAATTCTCTCTTATTTCAAAAAAATAATTTCCAAAAAATTTTTATATGTTTATTTCCAGCTTCGGTGAAGACGCCGGAGAAATATTTCTTTTGTTTATTTCTAAAATCAGATTTTTTGATATTGATTTATAAATTTTAGAACTCTCACATTCGGGGTCTGATATTACAATAGGTTTACCATTATCACCTGATTTCCTTATATTCGTATCAATAGGAATCTCACCTAATAATTTAATTTTAAATTCTTCGCTCAGTTTTTTACCGCCGCCTTCTCCAAAAATATATTCCTTTTTCCCGTCTTCTTTTAAATAATAGCTCATATTTTCTATAAATCCGATTGTCGGAACATTTACTTTATCAAACATCAAGTGCCCTTTGCGCGCGTCAGTCAGGGAAATTTGCTGAGGAGTTGTAACTATTATCGCTCCCGTTAACGGAACTGTCTGGCTTAGGGTTAATTGTATATCACCAGTTCCCGGAGGCATATCGAATAGTAAAAAATCAAGTTCTTCCCAGAGAACTTCAGTCATAAATTGTTTAAGAGCACTCGAAGCCATCGGACCGCGCCATACTACAGCGGTATCTTCTTCCATCAGAAAACCAATTGACATTAATTTAATGTCATAATTTTTCACGGGAAGCATTTTAGGTTTTCCATTAACATTAATTACGCCGGGTCTGTTGTTAATTCCAAGCATTGTGGGAATCGAAGGTCCGTAAATATCCGCATCAATCAAACCTACTTTCGCACCTTCATTGGTTAATGCAACTGCAAGGTTCACGGCTACAGTAGATTTTCCGACTCCGCCTTTACCTGAAGCAATGGCGATAGTATTTTTCACGCCCGGTAAAAGCAGTTCCTTTTGTTTGTTATTATGGTTCACAACCCCGAGAATAAAATCAATCTTCACTTCTTTTATATCAGGCATTTCTTCGAGTATTTTCCCTATAACTATATTTCTCAAATCCGGAAAATGGGCATATTCCATATCACTGATTCCTAATGTCAGCAGCAGTTTATCACCGTTTATTGTCATTCTCTTTACAAAATCGAGAGATACAAAATCTTTATTTAAATAAGGTTCTTTTATATTCGCAAGTATTTCATTAATCTTTTGTTCGGACACAGTAAACTCCTATATTTTTAATGTTAAAATGGAATGCTTAAAATAAATAACATATATTTTAATAAAAAGATTAATAAAATTACTAAATTGATTTTATGCTGCCAATTAAATAATTTTAGTAAAACAGATTTTACAATTTTATGTAATCGATTAAATACAGTCAAATGCGGGAATTTTAATGTTTATAATTAAAAATAGAATAAATTGAGCAAATCAGCTAAAATTTGGTTATTCTTACTTATCGTCGGAGCAATTTTCTGGTTGGGCGGAATTAATGTCAGATTTATAATTGGAAACGACCTTCTGAATTATGATGAATTCAGTTTCCGCACAAGCATCCCCACTGATGAGGAAAATATGATTTTTAAATTATTGTCATACACATCGGTTTTAATTATGATTTCATATTTGGTAGTGCTTGTATCTGCAATAATTTTTCTTAAAAAATGCAAAATAAATTTCAAAGAAAATCCCTGGCTTCTGATGTGTTCGATATTATTTTTTGTTTTCGTACCCGTTGAATTTTATACAACATATCTGGATATTCAATTTTACCGTTTGTTTCTCGAGCATCCGCCTAATCACGACGGGTTATTGAAATTATTCGGCGAAAGAATAGGATTCCTGAAAGGCGTACCCTGGATTGCTATGCTGAGCTATTATACTATTATTTTAATTGCGGTTATGAAACCGCTGAAAAAATCCAAAGAACAACTGGAACATGATAAGAAAAAAACAGAAGAATATTCTTATAAATACAATATGCACGAAAAAGACGACCTTGAAAATATAATTTAAAAAAATTGAGCAAAGTAATAAAAAAAGTTGTACAAAAACCGATAGATGAGAAACAGGAAATTATTATAAGTGAACTTATAGAAGTATTCAAAGGTATTGGTTATGAAGTGCGAATCGAAAAGGGATTTTTCAAAGGCGGTTTTTGCCTGTTAAGAGAACAAAAATTATTTTTATTAAATAAGAACATCGAGCCCGCAAAAAAAATAAATTTCTTATCTAAAAATTTAGCTGAGCTTGAGATAGACACAATTTTTCTTAAGCCCGAAATAAGAGATATAATTGAAAGAGAAAAAGCCAAATGAAAATTTTATTATTAGGCACCGGCACATCACAGGGAATACCAATTATAGGCTGTACCTGTGAAACTTGCCTGTCAGCAAATCCAAAAGATAAAAGACTCAGGGTATCGTGTTTTATTGAAGTAAAAGGATTAAAAATTCTTATCGACACATCCATAGATTTCAGGCAGCAGTTATTAAAATTCAATATAACCGACCTCGATGCTATTTTATTTACACATCATCACGTCGACCATATTTTCGGACTCGATGACCTGAGACAAATAAATCAGAGATTGAATAAATACGTGGATGTTTACGGAAATAAAAAGACTCTGGATGAAATAAAAATAACTTTCAGATATGCACTCGATAAAGAACTTATAAAATACAGGGCTGTGCCTTTAATGAACTTCAATTATATCGAAAATAAGAAATTTAAAATTAAAGATGTTGAAATTCTTCCGATAGAAGTTTTTCACGGCAGATTAAAAATATTCGGTTACAGGATTGGTAATTTTGCTTACATAACAGATTGCAGTGCTATAACGGATGAAGAATTAAAAAAGCTNNAAAAGCTTTATAACCTCGATGTGCTTGTATTGAATGCGCTGCGGCGTGCTCCGCATCCGACTCATCTTAGTCTCGACCAGGCTGTTGAAATTGCTTTGAAAATAAAACCGAAGAAAACTTATTTCACTCATATAACTCACGATTTAAAACACGATTATATAAACAGCATTCTTCCTCCGAATATTGAGTTGGGATATGACGGACTGGAACTTGAGATTGAAGATTTATAAGATTCATAAGATTCGTAAGATTCGTAAGATTAGAAGATTGATAATTTAATAAATATTTTATATTGCAAATATTAATAATAATAGAAACAAGAAATGAAAGATACATTATACAAAGCCGGAATCGAAGCCGGGAAAATATTAAAAGAATATTTTGATAAAAGTTACGGAATCGAAAGTAAGGACGTCATATCAAACCTCGTCACTGAAGTCGATAAGATATCCGAAACAAAAATAATAGAAATCATTAAAAAAGATTTCCCCGAACATAACATTTTATCTGAAGAAATCGGTGCAATAAACACAGCTTCGAATGTAAAATGGATTATTGACCCAATAGACGGAACAATAAATTATGCGCACAGAATACCGATATGCTGTGTTTCAATCGGCGTTGAAGTAAATGGAGAAGTAATTATGGGATTGGTCTTTAATCCGCTTTCGGGCGAACAATTTTTTTCCGAAAAAGGAAAAGGCGCTTTTTTAAATGACAAAAAAATCCATGTATCTGTTCAGGACGACATCAGAAGCGCCTTAGTAGTTACAGGCTTTCCCTATGATACGAGCAGAAATCCAAATGACCCCGTTTCTATTTTTTCTAAATTCGTAAATATGGATATTCCCGTAAGAAGACTTGGTTCTGCGGCACTTGACCTTTGCTGGACTGCGTGCGGACGGTTTGAAGGTTTCTGGGAATTCAATCTTAATCCGTGGGATGTCTCAGCGGGATATTTGATAATGGAAGAAGCAGGCGGAAAAGTAACTGATTTTAATAACAATAAATATTCTATTTATAACAAAGAAATTTTAGCGACGAATGGATTGGTGCATAATGCGATGCTCGAAGTGATGAAGCGTTAGTATATATCCTTGTTATCTGTATGCACCGAATAAGTTTTTATTAATTCTCCTGTAATTGAATTTACCAAAACCGCGCTGAGAGAATCTCCATAAACACAACCTGTATCACCATTAATATAATGTCCGGGTTTAAATTTAATTCTCGACTGTGGTGTATGACCAAATATCTGAATCATGTCCAGCTCATCGGGAATTTCCCGGTTCCAGAGATAATTTAATGCGTTCCTTCCCCTTTTTATTCCGGCGTGCGAAATTATTACTTTCCGAAATTCAATTGTAAATGGGAATGAATTTAAATATTCGTAATGATTTCGTTTTTTAATATCTTCAATAAAATTATAAAAATCTTTTTTCCCTGTTGAATCGATGTAACTCTTTTGCGTAAATGCACCGCCATTGTCAAAATATAAATCAAGAAAGGATCCGCTGCCTCTGAATATTTCTGTATCGGGAAGCTCGATTGCTTTAAGAAGCATATCTTCATGATTGCCTCTGACGGCTTTAATGTTTTTTTCAATAAAAAATTCTATTACCTCTTTTGAAAAATTTCCCCTGTCAACCAAATCTCCTACAGAATAAATATTATTGCAGTCTTTAATTACAGCTTCGTAAAGCTTTTCGAGTGTATTTACGCAGCCGTGAACATCCCCGATAATCTCTATTAAATTATCATCACCCATAATTTAATAATATTATGCGAATTTATAATACTATTTTTAATTTGTCAACTTTATTTTTAAAACATAAATAAATAATAAAATTCTACAAATATTCAACTCCTANNTAACATATGTTACTTTTTTTATTCATCAATTTGAATATATTTATATAACAATTAATTTTGTAAAAAAATGATATTATATGTTCACGGTTTCTCGAGTTCGGGAAATGCTATGAAAGCCAAACTGCTTAGAGAATATTACGGGAAAAATGAAATCATAATATCTCCCGACTTGCCGGTTGAGCCTGAAAAAGCATTTGAGTTACTCGAAAATATTTTAAATTCTTCCGGAGACGACAAAAATATAGTTATCGGGAGCAGTCTCGGCGGANNCCTGTTGTTATTATCAACCCTGCATTGTATCCGTGGATTCAACTGAAAATTTATTTAGGTGAAAATGAAAATCAAAGCACAGGAAAAAAATTTTTATGGAAAAAAGAATATTTGAAACAGTTGAAAAAAATCGAAGATAACCCGGTCAGGAATTCAGATTTAAAAAATGTTTTTTTATTAGTCGCAACTGATGATGAACTTATTGATTACAACGAAACAATATCTATTCTTGGAAATACGGGCAGTTTAATTATTTGGGATAATTGCGGTCACGAATTCAGAAGATTTTCCGAAGCGCTCGAATTGATAGATGAGTTTTATCATAAAGTATTTTGAATTCGATATCAANNCCTCTCCTGGAAGGAGAGGGGTTGTTCCGGATTTGTTATTTGTTATTCGCTCTTATTTATTTTTTATTTTCTATTTTTTATTTTTTATAATTATTTCCTTTGCCCTTTTCAAAATTTCCAATCTTAAAATTTCCGGCTCGACAACGTACACTTCTCCGCCCCATCCCATTATCCAGGAAATCAATTCATATGACAAATTAACTTTCATTTTCATAACAATGGCATCTTTCTCTTCTTCGATTTCCTGAGTTTCGATATAGATTTTATTTTTTATTCCCTCGCCTGCTTTTTTTGTGAATCTTAAAATAACGTTATATAAATCTCCGCCGGTATATGTTCCCCACGAGTTTTTAGACAATTCCGATATATCCGGCAAATATTTTACTTTCGATTTCCTGCCTGAAAATTTAATATCGATTAGTTTTTCAAAAAGATAAAATCTTACTTTATCGGATTCGTCATTTTCCAATCCAATCAGATAAATATTTCTCTGGGTTCTTGAAATATTTATCGGCGTAACAAGTCTCCTTACGGGTTCGCCCGAATCACTGATGCCGTATTCTATTTCCAGAATCTCTTTTTTACTGATAGCTTTCAGAATTTTAACAAAAATGCTTAGAGTTTTATCGCCGAATTTTTTAACTATTAAATTCAGATTTTTAATTGCATCGTTTTTATTCAATGCAAGATAAGTGCAAATCAAATCGTTCAGCACATTTATCCTTATTATATCAACATTATATTTTTGCTTGCGGGAATGAATATCAACTCCGAAAGACCTCAGCTTTTCTGCATCCCGCCTTATGGACTGGACGCTTATTCCACCGAAAGCCTCACTTAAATCCGATTCGGAATAAAAGCCCGGTTTTTCCAGAACGGATGCAGCAATTTCAATCTGTCTGAGCAAATCACTATTTTGTGATGTTATCATAAATATAATAATTTGAAATTTCGACTAAATTTTTTTTAGCAGACTAATCATTTCCAGAACCGCAAGCGCTGATTCATAACCTTTATTATTATCAGCCGTTGGCGACTTACTAACGCTTCTTTCGAAAGCCTGTCCGGGAGTATAGCAGGTTAAAACACCAAAACCTACGGGCATATTGTGTTGAAGAGATATTTGTTGAATGCCGGAAGAAACAGTGTTTGATATGTATTCGAAATGTGCTGTTTCTCCTTTAATAACGCAACCGAGAGTAATCACACCGTCGAATTTTTTCCCGGATTTAGAATTACAGATTTTTTTCAGTGCCAGCGGAATTTCAAATGCACCCGGCACATAAAATATTTTTATGTTTTTTTCATTTACATTTTTCTTCGTAAGTGCGGCGTATGCGCCTCTCACCAATCCATCTGTAACCGATTGATTAAATTTACTTACTATAATTGCAATCCTGTATTTTTTTCCTTCGATTTTTTTTAAATTCGATTCTGATATTTTCATAATGTTAAATTTATTATTTCGATAATTTACTTCTCATTTTATCCACATCTTCTTTCCCGATAAAATATTTCCCGAAATTTCTTAAATCCGCTTTTATCACACCATGAAAATCACTTCCGCCGGAAATTAACAAATTATTATTTACTGAAAATTCCATATACGTTTTTGTATCTGCTTCGGAATGTGACGGATGGTATATTTCGATTCCGTTAATTCCATATTTTATAAGTTCATTCAGGCGTTCCACGTCAATATTCTTACCCGGATGAGCAACGAAAGATAAACCGTTAATTTTCGAAATTAATTTAATTATTTCCTGAATATCGGGGTTCTTCTTTTTCTCGAATGCCGGCTTCCCGTCCCCTATATACAAAATAAACGCTTCGACATAACTTTTTACGAATCCTTCTTTAACCATCTCAGCCGCTAAATGCGGTCTTCCGATGGAAATATTATTGGAAATACTGTTTACAAAATTCGTAGCATCTATATTGCTTCCCATCCTGTTCAGTTTCCTGATCATTTTTATTATTCTGTCTATGCGGTTTTTTTTGAAAGCCCGCAAATATTCCTGTAATATTTTATTTTCATAGTCTATAAAATATCCAAGAATATGAATTTCCTTACCGTTCATATCACAACTGAATTCGATTCCGGGTATTACTTCAATCCCGTATTTTTTACAATTTTTGAGCGCCACTTCAATTCCATTTACCGAATCATGGTCTGTAATACTTATTGCATTTAATTCCGATTTCTCTGCTTTTTCTAAAATTGTCAGGGGAGAAAATTTTCCATCGGAAAAATATGAATGAATATGTAAATCTGCCTTCCAGGGCATGTTGTAACGAAAATTCAACTATGGAATAATATTTAATAATTAACAATGAATTAAAATATGATTAAATTTTAAATCTTTAAAGTCATATTAATTGGAGAATTGAAAATTGAAAAATTGAATATTGAAAATTGCTATCAGGACAGAGATAATAGAAAATAGAAAATGGGAAATTGGAAAATGGTATTTGATTTCATTAATTAATAAATTCGTAAAATTTATAATCCCGACAGGTCGGGACGCATAGAACGCGCATATACTCCCGACTATTCGGGATTAACAGGGTTTTCAAATAAGCCCTATTTTATAATACCATAGTAATATAAGGTTATTATTTCGAATAGTCAAGGATAACTTATGGGATATTTTCATCTCCTGCAAGCGTTCCGCCTTAAAAGGAAGCATGTACAATTTTATATAATCTTCCTTCTCCCGGCATAAACCATCCTAAATCAACCTCCGACCAATTTGCATTAATTAAGGTTGCAACCAAAGAATTATTTGATAAATCAATAATTTCCCATTTACTATAACCTGAAAAATCAGATGCATTTTTTCTGAATTGAATTCTCATAAATCTTTTTCCGCCGAGTGAATCTTTATTGTTAACAGGTGAGCATCTTCGATTCACAATCATAAAATATTTATTTCCATCGTCCTGAGTTTTTTTGAATGTTGCAACCTGTAAATACCTATCAATAGGGCAATCAGGAATCATACCTGCCGGTATATTATTTTCAGTACAAGCAGGATTTCCGGTTCCGCGTTTAAATGATATTACATTTGAAATGTAAGAGTATGCCGTAAGCTGACTTCTTTCGGTTCCATCATTATAAATATACGAATGCCTGTCTGCATTATTAAAGCTCAATAAATACGGTCCCCATTTATTTTTAAGACGGTCGGTGATTGTCTGAATTGTTTGTATCTTATTCGGATTAGTTTGATTATAGTAATTTGTATATCGTAGTTTCCCAATATTAGCCGGTTCGGTAAGACCTATTCCATAAATACATTCATTAGGCGGCCACGACGAGTACATATAATAAAGTATTCCTTTTACGCCATAAGACACTGCTACATTTGCCATCATATTAAGTTCTTCATTTGTCGGCTCACGCCTCACTTCGCCCGGCAGAAACCATTGATGTAACTGAGGCATTAATATAAACGGAATATCGGCAAGTTTCGAAATTGAATCACATAGCTGCAATCTGTTTCTGAAATTTCCAACATCCTGATGTACATTGATGCTTCCGGAAGTTCCGTTGCAAGTGACCGGTCCGCAAACTCCGCAATGAATATCATCAACCCCTCCTTCTTCAAGCACATATGGCTTATGATTTATATTATCCTGAAGCCAGGAGTCATAATCATTCGGATTGACCGCCTGTGCAAGAATGTCAGGTCCATTAGTTAA
>PNBM01000051.1 GCA_003135995.1 Ignavibacteriota bacterium
TTAATTCTTAATTCTTAATTCTCTCCATTTATTTTAAGAATGATTTTCTCATTAGAAATATGTAAATTATCGTATTAAAAGGGGAAGAATGTCAAAGATTCTTATCAATCAATATTACAACAACATTGATCGTGCTCTTCAATTCGGAAAATCAAATAACGAAACCGCTATCCGAAATCATATCTGGTTCTTACAAAATACCGATATCTATAAAATATTTTTTAAAGTTATTTCAATACAATATTATATTTTTTTGTTTTTTTATTTAGTTAAAGATAGACACAATACTTGGATTATCTTAAAATACTTAATTAATAGAATCAATTTTCTAAATTATGAATAGTTATAGTATTTATAATTTTAAAAGAATATATTTTTCTTTAATAATCTCCAAATAAAACTGAATTGAATGTAACTTAACGGTTCAATATTTTCATATAAACAATAATTTATTGACAAATTTAACAGAACATAAACTAATTACTGGAGACGCTTTAGACATTTTAATAAAAATGAAAAATGAAAGCATCAATTTAATAATTACCTCTCCTCCATATTGGAATGCAAAAGATTATTGTCACTCTAATCAAATTGGTTATAAAGAGAGTCTTGAGGAATATTTAATAAAGATGAAATCAATTATTAGTAATTTATCTCGGATTTTAGCTAAAGATGGAAAATTTGCACTAAATNNATTTTTAATTATGAATTAATTGAAAAAAGAGTTTATACTGCTAATTTGATCTTGGATCTTTGGGATATAATTTATCGTGAAAATAATTTAAGATATATGGGAACTATTTATTGGAAAAAAACAACATCTAGAAACGGTGCTGTTTTATTTGGAAGTTATCCTTATCCAACTAATTTTCTCATTTCAACTGCTTTGGAAGCTGTACATATATTTAGAAAAATAGGTAGTAGAAAAATCTCACCAAATATAAAAATATTATCAAAAATTTCAAAAAAACAGTTTAAATTAATTCGTGATCCAATCTGGGAGTTAAATGGAGTTAAAACGAAGAATCATCCGGCTGTATTTCCGAATTCTTTAGCAAATAGGTTAATAAAAATATATTCTTTTTATAAGGACATAGTTCTTGATCCTTTTTGTGGAACAGGCACAACGAATGAAGAATCATTGAAACTTGGAAGAAATTCTATAGGAATAGATATTAATCCAAAATATGTTAATATCGCGTTTAATAGACTACAAGATTATCCAAATTCTATAATACATTATTATAAATAATATTGTGGATGAAAAAGAAAAAAATATTATAGATGGAATACTTAAAAGATATCAAGAGTCTATTAAAAAACAGAGCCTAAAAGTTTTGATATTTGGTCCTGGTAAAAATAATACAGATTCATATGCAAAAATATGTTATGAAAAAAGATTAAAAATAAAAGAAATATTGATTCAGAATAACTATTCGGCACTTCTTCCTGAAGAAGCTTTTGAAATGGCAAAGGTAAATGGTGTAATAATAGAAAATACAACAATATTTGAAAAATCTTTAATCAATGATGAGTCAGATATAGTATTTTTTATAGTTTTACCAAATTGCAAAGGAGTATCACACGAATTAAGTCATTTTACTGCAATACCTTCCATAGTCAAAAAGCTTAATTGTTTTTTTGCAAGTGAATATGAGAATTATTGGACAGAAAATGATATACGCGATATAATTGATGTAGGACATGGAAGTGTTAATATGTTTTGTAAGGCTGATGTTGAAATATGTAATCTCACAGGGAAAATTTTAGAGATTGCTGATAAAGTAAAAAGATTNNTATAATTAAATTATTATGTCAACATCCAGTATTAATAATATTTGGAAAGCAATAGAGGAATATTCCGAAACACTTAAAATTCTATCTAATGAAACTGCCTTGACCGTTCTATTATATATATTCAGGAATTCTGATCAACTAATTGAGGATGTTAAAATCTCATTAAATTTGACAGATGATATTAATGCTACAATTCAGTTATTAATTAGAAATGATCTAATAACATTATCTAATAACAAATTTCTTTTAACAAAAAAAGGTATCAATATTGTTAATTATTTAACGTATTCGGTATTTGATATCAGTAATTTTAAAGGGTTAGAAATAAACGAGTTTGTGCTAGAAGATTTGATCGGTAAAGGGGCAACTTCGGTTACTTACAAAGCAATTATTAAAAGGACCGGCAAAGTAGTTGTAATTAAAATATTTTATCCGGAAATAATTAAAACATCTCTTATCGAATTTAACTTGAAAAATTTAGTTAAGATTCATAATTCGTTTTTAGTCATACCAAATGACTGGGGGGAATTTAATTATGAAGGAATAAAACTGAATTATATTATAATGGAATTTATTCATGGTATTTCTTTGAACGAATTTTTAGATAAAAATATGAATATTGATATTAAGGAAACATTAGCAAATTATATATTGGAAATTGGAGAAGTTCTAAATGTAATAAACGAACATGGCTATTACCATGGAGATTTGCATGACAAAAATATATTAGTTGTGGAAGATGAAATTAAGACATATAGAGAAAGAAATATATATCATTTTAAAGTCATTGATTTTGTCGGCATTCCATTGGCAATAGAAAAAAGAAAGTATGAAAAAAGTGATTTTGATTATTTTACGGAAAATTTTATTAAAATAATAAATACTTATTGTCTCACTCCTAGCAATGAAATTGATATTAAGGCTTTAGGAAATAAGTTTTATTATATTTATGAAAATATTATTAAAAGTAAATATTTCACAATAAAAGAGATTATTTCATCTTTATCAAACAATATATCAACTAATGATATTATTGATATTGAAAAACCATATACTTATTTGATTTTTGAAGAATATGATACTGATAAAACTTTGTGGATAGAAAGATTTGAACCTGATTTTTCAATTTATAGTCATTTTTTAAATTTTAATTCTATAATTTGCTCTGGACCGAGGGGATGTGGCAAAACAATTTATCTTCATTCTTTGAGTTTTATTCCAAAGTTAATAAAAAAACTACAAGAAAATGATTATAAATATAAAAGTAAAATAAATTATTATAATAGAATATTTGGTATTTATTTCCCTTGCAGACAAGGAGAATTTAAATATTTTTCAAATAAACAATATAATTTTCATGAATTTAAGACTCAATTATTTTTAAAACATATTTTGATTCTTAAAATAATACGAAAAACGTTTTCATTAATATCAGAATCTTATGAGTGCAAATTATTCGCTTCTTATTGTAATTTCAAACCATTGTTTGAATTTATTAGAGAATATTTAATTAATAAAAACATAGCTTTAACGAATACATCTCAAGATAATCCATTTAAAGAAATAACAACAATAATTCGGAATGAAGAAAATGAGTGTACGGATAAATTAGGAATTATAGATAAATATCCGTCACAAAGTAAAATGTTAAACGAGACAATTTTAATAGATTATTTTGGATTAATAAGAGAGAATATAGCTGAATTAAATAATCATAAATTCTATATTATCTTCGATGATTTAAGTGAACCGCAAGTAAATTTAGAAGTGCAAAAAATTCTTAATTGCTTAATAGCTTGTCATAATAAATATTACTGTTGTAAATTTTCTACAGATAAATATGCATATACATTTGAGGATATGTTTGGAAAAGCTTTGCAAACACCTCATGATTATGAATATATAGATATGTCCAATGTACCTAATTACGAAAAATATCTTGAAAAAATAATAAACAAACAGTTACAACTATCTGGATATAAAAAAAATGTTAATGAAATATTTGATCAGTCACCATTTAAATATGAATTATTAATAGAATACTTATCGAAAAAAAAATATGATAATGTAATATATGCAGGTTGGAAATTAATAGTCCAATTATCTTCAAACAGTGTTCGTGATGGCTTAGCAATTTGCGAATCAATATTTAAGAATTTAAATAAACAAGAAATAACTTTAATTAAAGAAGGAATTAAAACTATATCACCTAAAATACAATCACTTGGAATTACTAATTATTCTGAAGATGTTTACGCTGCTTTGATTAATATTGAAGCTGTTGGCAAAGAAATATTTGATGTCGTAAGGAATTTTGGAGAAATATCAAGAATATATTTGCAAAGAGATATAACCACCAAAAAAGGAAGAAAATATGAAGTTATAACAATTGAAAGAAGGGACTCTGTTAAATTAAATAAAAAAGCAGAAAATTTATTAAGCAAATTAATTAGACATTCTGTATTCTTAAATAAAGGTTTTAGTTTTTCGAGAGAACAGATGGGGCTTGTAGAAAAGTTTACTTTACATAAGAAATACACACCAAAACTTAAAACTACTTATAGAGAAAGAGAACATCTTAGGTTAGACCATAAATCTCTTGAAAAATTATTGACTAATCCTGATAAATATCGCGATGAGTTATTATCTAAAAATGCATTTGATGAAAATCAATTAAAATTATTTATAGAATAGCATGAAAATATTTGACCAAAATATATTTCAAAATGATTTTAAATCATTATATATTTGCGCTGGTGGATTTGAAGATCGAGTACGAGGTATTCTATCTAGAATTGAATTAGTAAATATGGAAAAAGTATTTGACTATTCAATTATTTTAAAATATGTTACGCATATTGATGATAATAAAAATAATTTATTGTATTTAGAGGATAAAATGAAATTAATTTCTAAAAATATATTGCCTAATGTCGAAATAGATATTAGCAACATTTTGAATAGTAATAAACATTTAATTGAAAATTTCCAACCTCTTATTAATTTTAATATTGATCAAATATTTGTAGATATTTCTGGAATGTCAAATTTTTTAATTCTTTTAATATTAAAAGCTTTATTAAAGTTTTTTCCTAACAGGAATATCAAAATATTATATACAGAAGCAAAATTATATTTTCCGAATGAAGAAGAACAGAAACAAATATTTGATCTAATAGAAAATAAAACTGATGATAATATTTTAAAATTAAGTGAACTTTTACAAGTATCGGGTGCAAGGGATAGTTTAATATTATCTGAATATAAAGGTTTATTTCGAGAAGATTTTCCTATTTTACTTATTTTTTTTGTTGGTCATGNNATCAAGAGCTATTGGCTTATTGGATAATTATAGACCTGATATTATTATTCCTCTTTATGGTGAATCACCTCATAAGAATTTAAAATGGAGGACGGAATTTTCTATTAAGCTTCATAATAATTTCAAAGTATTTGATTCTTTTAAAAAACCTAGCGAAAATATATTAATTTCTACTTTTGAGATTAAAGAGATAATAAATAAATTAGAAGAAATTTATAGAAGTGAAATTAACAAAAAAATTATTTATGAAAATTTTAATGTTGCCATAAGTCCCCAATGTAGTAAATTACAAACAATTGCAACTTTTATTTTTTGCCAAACCCATCCTGATATTCAGGTAGTATTTTGTTTACCTGATAAATATAATCCCAAAAGATATTCTACTGGCATAGGAAACAGTTGGATTTATAATTTATCATAAGAATATTATGATAAATATTGTGTGTTATAAATAATTTCACTATCAATATAATATATGGACGACGATCAAAATATTTATGGAATATTAAAATCAGATTTTACAAATTTGCATTTTAATGATTTACGTGAAATATTTATTTCTGCAATTATTTTAATTAAAATAATAAACAATTCAGAAAAATCTGCAATTATAGTTGAATTAAGTTTGCATGATTTATTTCCAGATATTATAAAAAATAAATTAGAAGATATTTTATACAATAAAGAAATAGAAACTACTAATAGAATAACAAAAGAAGTCACTGATTATTTGAATTTTAATTTTGGTAGCGATTTTCAACCAAAAACAAGAAAGGAAAGTGCTTATAAATATTATAATGATTATTTTAAAAATTATCTAAATATTTTAAAAAAAGGCGATGGGATTTGTATCGAACCTTTAACAATATTAGATTTTGAAATAGTAGAATCTAAAAAATTAAATTTATTTAAAATAAGTTTAATACCAAATGAATTTAAAATAAAATATTCAAAAAATATTATTAAATATCTTGAAATATCTGAAGAAATATACCATAAAACAAAAAATGTTGCTGTTTCTTTAGAAACAAATATTAGTTATAGAAAACAATTGGAGTTCTTAAATGAATATTTAGAAAATAGACAAAAAAATACTGGGGAAATTTATTTTGATTTTAAATTAAGTGATTTTAATTTTAGGCATTCTATTTTAAGTTTTGAAGATGCTAACGGGATTTTCACAATGCCCTCACCTTTGGCAATGGGTAAATCGGAAAAGGTTTTATTACCATTATTCTTAGAAACCCAGGCCATAATAGATATTAATGGAATAAAATTAAATAGCTCTAATCCTCTAAATGTTAATGATATTGATATAGTATATTCGGTTACTAAACCAGCTAAAATTAATCAATTTTTGGCAATATCATTTGGACTTAATCCGGAAGTTAGGAAAAGTATGAGCGAAACTCAAATTACAATTTATGAAAGAATTTATACGCAAAATAAAAGCAATTATCTTTTTGGTTCAAGGTTCAAAATTGAAAAATGTTTTGCCGAACTCTGTAGTTGGTTGTTAAAGAAAACTAGTTATTGTTTAGAGGATCCATCATTTTTAAAAGATAAATCCGAGAAATGGTTAAGCGATCATGTATCAGATACTTATAAACAGATGGAAGATAATTTTTTTCTCCCATTTTTGTTCGAAAAACTAAAATATGATTTTGGTGATTTGGTAATAAAAAAACCTGAAGCCTTCGGAGGTGAAATAGATATATTGTTTGGTGATATTCCAATCGAACTGAAAGTTAGAAGAAAAGAAAGCGAACCTTTAATCGATAATATAGTAGATGATAAATTCAACCCTGCAAGTCAAGCTGCAGCTTATGCTTCAACCGTACGAGTAGGTTTTGTAGTATTATTAGATCTTCCGGAAAGTAACAAACAGATCACGAATTTAGATAACTGTGTAAGAATAATTGAAAAAGAATTTGATAATGATAGTCTTTATAAAACTGTAATAAATTTATTTGTTTTTTATTGCAATCAACCTGTTCCAAGTAGTGCATCTTAAATAATTTCTAGATTAATTATTTATATAAGTTGTTTTTATTAAATCTGCTCTTTAAATCGTTATTTACAAAATCATTAGTAAAAATATCTACTTTGATATTTATTATAAGTTCAGTATAATTATAAATGTTAATCAAATTTTGTAGATGTATATAAAAGTTCGCCTAATACCCGCCATGTTGGAATGGGCGAGGAAATCTGCAAATATATCCGTCGAATCTGCCGACTCAAAAGTACCCTGTTCAGTCGATAGACTTGAAAAATGGGAAAAGGGTGAAGAATATCCGACAATCAATCAGGCAGAAAAACTTGCAAATATTTATAAACGTCCCCTCGCCGTCTTCTTTCTACCCGAAATCCCCGNNTAGCCGTAGTGGTTATTTCTGTTCTTAATATATGTAAATTACCTTTTAAAAAGAATTATATAAGCAATTGAGAAATAAATTATTTACCCTTTTACCTCAAATCCCCATTTTTGATAATTAATTATATTTTTGTTTATTACATTTTCTTTCCAGGCAGGTTCTTCTAAAGTATATTCTTTTAGATCATTAATTAAATAATCTTTGAATTTTTCATATACATTATTTAATATCTCTATTTCACTTTCTACAAATAGACTTTCATCAAAATATTTATTTGTCTCCATTATTTCTATAACACCACAATCTTTAAATTCTTCAACCATATAAATAAAATTATTATTATTCATCCAATCATAAATTGCATCATATTCANNGTCGCTAATAGCTTTTAGATGATTCTTGTAATGAAGAAAATCAGAATAGAAAAGTAATTTGTTTAATTTTGTTTTACACGGTTTTTCTTTAATAACAAAATATATAACCATGTTAGCGAATTTATCTAAATTAGGTTTTACAAAACCGGTATCGCTTTTTATTTTTTGAGGCCAGACAAATTGAATCCAATCGTGCAATTTATTCTCATGAATTAATGTTTCAACTTTTTCTTGTATTTTTATTATTTCATTTTTATCAAACAAATCATTTCTTGATTCAACTAATTTTAAGAATTGTTTTGGTTCATCAATTAATCTCAATAAAGAATTATGAGATTCGTTTGGAATTGCTCCTCTTTCATAATTTGAATATGTGTTTTCGCCCCAACCTAACGCTAATGACATATCTACTTTAGTAAGGCCATATTTTTTTCTTAAATTTATTATTTCATCAGGATATAATATGTTGTGATTTTCTCGATATTGGTTATAGACTTGAATAAGATTTTTATCTCCGGTTTCTACATCATTAAATTCTTCACCGCAGCCTTCACATTTATAATAACTTTCNNACTTTCATATACTTTGTATATTTCTTTTTTAAATTCGATTTGTCTGGGAATTCCGGTTAATAACTTTAATTTGCTATTGCAAATTGGGCATTCCATTTTTTTCTCCTTTTTTTCAAATCCTAAGTGGTTTTGAATTTTGTGTATTTGTTTTAAATGGGTAATTTAAAGGTTTATATGATTTGTGAAATGATACGCAAACAGGTCTTTGATTATCAAGTCTGCTACTTAATTTGATGTATATTTCTTCATGTATATCTTTTAGAAATATCCCAAAGACCCATAATTCGCATCCATTATATTGCTTATCTATTAATGGACCCTCAACATAGTCCTCTATTTCTAATTCTAAAATATACTTTTTCACGATTTCGTGAGTTAATCCTAAATTCATAATATCATCTTGGGTTTTTTTCACTAAGAATATATTATGATCTATTATGTAAGTTTTTGTTTTTTTTAAAAAATTGTTTACATCTTCATACTTACTCATGATATACTTATTTATAGTGTACAAAATATGCAAAATATTACATAAAGTCAATACTAAATACACTATAAAGTGGAAATTAGTTCCATATAATTCATTTTGAAGATTTTGGAGTAAGTTTTATCCTGAAAAAGTCTCCGGCAGTCATCAAAAAATCAAAGTAAATCATCCTAAATCATATAAATCAGCGTCAAAAATTCTTCGTTCTATTAAAAAAATGCGTTTCGTTTTTTTAGTTCACTATTTCGCTTTTTCACTATCTCACTATTTTCTATCCTCCGTTTAATGTAATTATCTGTATTGATTTATCAATAATTTAACGCAAGCTATAATTGGATATAGACGTCCATTTATACAACTTTTACCCCAAAAATGCATTTTACAAAATATTTTGATTTTCCGCATCCGCTCTGAATTACAGCCCTCAACATTTCAATAACAGAATCCCAAATATAGGGGGGTGCAAAAAGATAAAAATCGCCGAAACCCACGCCCCGCCTGACTTCCTCAAAAAATTGTCAATATAAACTGATTTAAATATTATTTTCCCGATTTTGTACATAGAAATTTTAAATTATTATTTATGAATAATAAATATAAAAATATCGTTAAGCTCTTCTTGGTGTACTTAATGCCCTTAGTGGTAAAATATTTTTTAATCTTTTAATCTTATAAATCTTATGAATTTCAAAAATCTTACAAATTACTACATCAAACATCTTGAAAATGGCTACTCAGAAAAATCTTTCGATCTTTGCGATTACAAAAAAATCGAAGATTATGCCCAAAAAGAAAATTTGATGAAAAAAATTGAACTTGCAAAATCTTCTTCACAAAAGTTGTGGGAATCATTCGCTGTTATTGCTTTATCGAATAATTTTAAGCATTTCCCGTATGAACTCTGGGTTTTTGTTATGAAATCCCGTTTCGGATGGAATCCCGAACCAAAACCAATTGTGGATGAAGAACCTCAGGAAGTCGAAGTCCGATTGATGCTGAATAAAGACCAGATATATCCCGGCAGCGAAGACGACTCAAATGAACAAAAATTAATTAATTCTTAAACACTGAACAATGCTTTGCTCTTTAACATTAAAAAAGTTCTATCAGTGTATATCAGTATTAATCAGTGTTATCTGTGTGCAAAGTTTTTAAACTGAACAATGCTTTGCTCTTTAACATTAAAAAAAGTTTTATCAGTGTAAATCAGTATTAATCAGTGTTATCTGTGTGCAAAGTTTTTAATTGAACAATGCTTTGCTCTTTAATATTAAAAAAAGTTTTATCAGTGTAAATCAGTATTAATCAGTGTTACCTGTGTGCAAAGCTTTTAAATTAAATTATATGGCAAACTTTACCAAAAAAAAACAGTTCGTCCAGCTCCGTGCAAAAGGTTATTCAATGAGAAAAATAGCCGATGAACTTAAAGTAACAATTCGTACTCTATACTACTGGTATAACGAATTTAAATTTGAAATTAAATTGATGAGTGCAATCGAACATGAAACTATGCTCGAATCATTAAATTTTAATGAATCCGGCAGGCTAAAAAATCTTTTCGATGATTTACATAAAATTGAATCTTCATTGACAAAAAAAGATTTCTCTGTTCAGCCGGTCTGTGATTTGATGAAATGGAAATATTCAATAATTTCTCAAATCAATAAGTTGCTCCCTATGGAAACAAATAGTGAATTGCCATGTGATAGAGAAACTGCATTTGACTCGAAACCGCATTAAAATTTTGCATTTTTCACGGTTTTGTTTCACTTTATTGCACTTTTGATTCATTTTTGTTTCAATGTTCTTTCTTTGTAATTGCAACGTTTTTTCAGGCTTTTTACACGCCTGACGTTCTTTAAAATATTGAAAAAATAGATACTAAAAGAGTATTGAAGGAATTCAAATATAATCTGAAATACTTTTAATAACCTCGTTACCAAAGTCATCCACGTTCTTTGTGTCCCGACTTGTCGGGATTTGGTAACGTTCTAATGCTCTTATTTATTTTTTATTTTTTATTATTTATTTTTAAAAAGTTCTTTGACATAAAAAATCCTATAATTTGTTAGGATTGAAATTTTTTGATATGCTCACTGAAATCATTGTGTCGGGAGTCCCTATACAGAACATAGGAGACTCCCCGACACTGGATAACCATCGCAACATAAATGTTGCGGTACNNTAAACTTTATAACTTTACAAACTCAATAACTAACTTAATATTCTCTCCAGGATTTTAGTGAGAGCTCGCTGATGTCTTTTTTGCAGAAGGCGTAAATAAATGCGGCGGCGAGGCGGGAATTTGTGATTAAGGGTATGTTGTAATCGACTGCAGTTCTTCTTATCAGGTAATCGTATTGAAGGTCGCTATCCGTTAGACTCTTTGGTATGTTGATTACGAGTTCTAAAATTCTTTCGCTTAAATAATCTATTACGTTCGGATTTCCTTTATCCTGAGATGAATATAACATTGTCGAATGAATTCCGTTTGCTTTAAGAAATCCGTACGTGTCTTCCGTCGCAAATAAATTGTAACCTTTTTCAGATAGCAACTGCGCACTGTTCAATAATTCTATCATCGAGCGGGATGGACCTGTAGATAAGAGAATATTATTTTTCGGAATTTTATAACCGACTGATAACATCGCTTTCAGGATTGCATCGTAATAATCTTCGCCGATGCAGCCCGCTTCACCCGTTGATGCCATTTCAACTCCGAGGATAGGGTCGGCTTTTTGTAATCGCGAAAATGAAAATTGAGGCGCCTTGACTCCGACATAATCGAGGTCGAAAATTGATTTTTCCGGTTTGACAACATTTATACCCAGCATAATGTTGGTTGCAAGTTCTATGAAATTAGTCTTTAATACTTTTGATACGAACGGAAAACTTCTCGATGCCCTGAGATTACATTCGATAACTTTTATATCATTATCTTTTGCAAGGAACTGAATGTTAAACGGACCGGAAATTTTCAGCTGACCGGAAATTTGTCTTGCAATCTTTTTTATTCTTCGGATTGTTTCTATATAAATTTTTTGTGCGGGAAAAACTATTGTAGCATCGCCTGAATGTACACCCGCAAANNAAAATTCAACGTGTTCGGAAATTGCATAAGTAATTATTTCACCATCCTTTGCAACTGCATCGAATTCAATTTCTTTTGCATCTTCAATGAATTCCGAAATCACGACGGGATATCTTTTGGAAACATTTGTTGCAAGCGTTAAAAAATGTTGAAGTTCTTTTATATTTGAAACTACGTTCATAGCCGCGCCGGATAAAACATACGATGGTCTGACCAGTACAGGAAATCCTACGGAATTTACGAACTTAATAATATCATCTATGTTCGTTAACTCTCTCCAGCGGGGCTGGTCGATTGAATATGTATCGAGCATTCCGGAAAACTTGTGACGGTCTTCTGCAGAATCTATCGAGAGCGGGGAAGTACCCAGTATATTTACATTTGCTTTATGCAACCTGATGGCGAGGTTATTCGGAATTTGTCCGCCTGTGGAAACTATTACTCCGAGCGGTTTTTCAAGTTCTATGATATCGAGCACACGTTCATAAGTAAGTTCATCAAAATACAATCCGTCGCAGACATCATAATCAGTGCTGACAGTTTCAGGATTATAATTAATCATAACGGCATCATAACCATTTTTTCTGATTGTGTTTAATGCGTTGACAGAGCACCAGTCGAATTCAACACTGCTGCCGATGCAATATGCACCTGAGCCAAGAACGATAACCCTTTTTTTAGAATTCTCAAATTCAATATCGTTTTCAATTCCGCTGTAAGTGAGATACAGGTAATTTGTTTTCGCCGGATATTCGCCTGCAAGTGTATCTATCTGTTTAATGAAAGGTACGATATTATTTTTTATTCTGAATTCCCGTACCTGCAATGAATAATCCGTTGCATCATCATCGATATTTTCTCTCAGCAATTTTGAAATCTGAAAATCTGAAAATCCTGCTTTTTTGGAATCAATTAATAGTTCTGTGGGAACATCTTCGATGATATTAAATTGTTTTAATTTACTGCTGATATCAAAAATATTTTTCAGCTTATAAAGAAACCATCTGTCGATGCCTGTGATTTGATTTATCTTATCGATTGAAAAACCTTTTTCGAATGCCATTGCAATGACGAAGATACGCATATCAGTGGGTGTGCCAAGTTCAGTTTCAATTTTAGATGAATCGTCGAATTCCAAATCTTTATTGCCTGTAAATCCGTGCATTCCCTGTCCAATCATCCGAAGACCTTTCTGAATGGCTTCTTCGAACGNNCACTTTTCATACTGCTGCCGATATGTTTAGAAACACCTTTGAATTTTCCAAGGTCCCATCTCGGAATTTTACAGGTAATATAGTCGAGTGCAGGTTCAAAAAAAGCAGTAGTAGTTTTTGTAACTGAATTTTTCAAATCGAAAAGCGAATAGCCAAGTGCAAGTTTTGCGGCAATGAATGCAAGCGGATATCCTGTGGCTTTTGATGCAAGGGCACTTGAGCGCGACAACCTTGCATTTACTTCGATGACGCGGTATTCTTCCGAATGCGGGTCGAGAGCAAACTGGACGTTGCACTCGCCGATAATTCCAAGGTGTTTAACAATTTTAATTGAAATATCTCGGAGGCGCTGATATTCATTATTGCTTAAAGTTTGAGAAGGTGCAACGACAATGCTTTCTCCGGTATGAATTCCGAGCGGGTCGAAATTTTCCATATTACATACGGTTATGCAATTGTCGAATTTATCTCTCATCACCTCATATTCAATTTCCTTCCAACCCCATAAATTTTCTTCAATGATGATTTGGGGANNCTTTTTTTGCAACGAGCATAAGTTCATCAACATTATTGCAAAAGCCGCTTCCCATTCCGCCGAGAGTAAATGCCGCTCTGACAATGATTGGAAAGCCAAGTTTCTCCGAAGCCTTAATTGCATCATCTGAATTTTCAACAGCGATACTTTCTATAGTTTTAACATTGATTTCATTTAATTTTTTTACAAATAAATCCCTGTCTTCGGTTTCGAGAATTGCCTGAACAGGCGTGCCTAATACTTCAACGTTATATTTTTTTAATACATTTGATTTAAATAATTCTATTCCGCAGTTAAGAGCAGTTTGTCCGCCGAAAGAAAGAAGAATTCCNNTGAACAGTTGCAATATTCGGATTTATGAGAATAGTTTTAATGCCTTCTTCTTTCAGAGCCTTCAATGCCTGGGAGCCCGAATAATCAAATTCTCCGGCTTCTCCGATTTTCAATGCACCCGAACCTATGATTAAAACTTTTTCAGGTTTATTCATTTGTAATCTTTTACTAAATCTAAAAATTTATCGAATAAAAAATCTGTATCTCTCGGACCACTCGAAGCTTCAGGATGAAACTGAGTGGAGAAGAATGGTTTTGTTTTATGAATAATTCCTTCGTTCGTTCCGTCATTCAGGTTGATAAAAAATTCATCCCAATCATCGGATAATGTTCTGAAATCAGTTGCATAGCTATGATTTTGAGAAGTAACGAAACAGTTGTTTGAATTTTTTAACCTGACAGGCTGATTATGACTTCGATGTCCGTATTTCAGTTTAAACGTATCGCCTCCTGAAGCAAGGCATATAAGCTGATTTCCAAGACAGATGCCGAATGCCGGTTTATTTTGAGATAAAGAAATTTTTAAATGATTAATTGTTTCGGGACATTTCTTCGGGTCTCCGGGACCATTGGATATTACAATTCCGTCATAATCTTCATTTAAGTAATCATAATCCCACGGAACTCTGATAACAGTTGCGTTCCTGTTTAATAAACTTCGAATGATATTATTTTTTGCGCCGCAGTCAATCAGAATAATTTTAATTTCACCGGCGGGGTAAGTAATTTTTTCTTTCACACTGACCGTTGATACAAGATTTTTTTCATTCGGGTCAATAAAATTTACATCCTCTTCAAAAATTATTTTTCCGGGCATTGTTCCTTTTTCCCTGATTATTTTTGTTAGTGCTCTCGTATCGACTCCGAATATTCCCGGAACTTCATTTTCTTCAAGCCAATCTGACAGGCTCTTCACAGAATTCCAGTGGCTGTTTTCAAACGAATAATCGGATATAATTAAACCCGAAACGTGAATTTTTTCAGATTCGAAAAATTTTGAAATATTATTTTCAAGAATATCGGGAGGCACGCCGTAGTTTCCGATGAGCGGATAAGTGAGAACGACTAATTGTCCTTTATAGGATGGGTCTGTAAGGCTTTCGGGATAGCCCGTCATTGCAGTATTAAAAACAATTTCACCGGGAACTGATTTTCTGAATCCGAAAGATTTTCCGTGAAAAATTGTTCCGTCTTCTAAAATTAATTTAGAATTATACTGATTCGCCATTTACATAAAAAATACTTTATGCAATATACAAAAAATATTTATAAAAAAAATTATTCATGCTCATTGCAAAACCTAAAAAAAATCAGCATCAGAATCTCATAGCTCTTAACGTAATAAAAAAACCCGGAGATTTGAGAATCACCGGGTTTGGAAAATCAAAAGATTTATTAATGTATTATCTTCCGATTGTGTCTAAATGTTCTTTCTTAGCCTTCAATTGATCGGGCGTTTCAGTGTGATCAGGGTCTAACGCGATTGCTTCTGTCGGGCAAGATGGAATACATTGCGGTTCATCATTAAATCCAACACATTCTGTACACTTTTCAGGTACTATATAAGTTGTTTCATCTGATAATGCGGGAAATGTTTGACCACCTAATGTATATTCTTTACCAGCTTCATAAATTGCATCATTTGGACATTCGGCTTCACATGCTCCGCATGCAATGCATTCTTCAGTTATCTTTACTGCCAAAGTAAGCTTCTCCTTTTAAATTTATTTATAAATAGATTGTATAATTTTTATACAATTTAACATTTCTATATCAAAAAAAGAATATAAAAATGAATCGTATTAACAAAAATTGTCAAAGACAACTAATTAGAATTAAATTAGTGTAAAATCAGCTTATTAAATAGATTAATAAAAAAACCCGTTAAACGCTACGTTCAACGGGTTTACTAAAACGGAAAAATAAAAAATTATTTAATCAACATCATTCGTTTTATGTCAACAAAGTTTGCAGTTTCCAATTTGTAAAAATATATTCCGCTTGCAAAATTTGTTGCATTAAAATTTGTTTCGAATTTTCCGGCGGATAAATATCCGGAATAAAGACGGCTGATTTCTTTTCCAAGAATATCATAAATCTTTATATTCACTAATCCTGCTGTTTTGATATCAAATTTTATTTTTGTAACCGGGTTAAAAGGGTTCGGATAATTCTGATATAAACAATATTTATCGGGTATATTAGAATTTATTTGCGAAATGCCAACATTAATCGTATCATAAATCGCAATTTGATTAATCGGGTTATTAACAGTTAAAGTGAAACTTGAATTCGAACCGTTATATGAACCATTACCGGAACCTACCCAATGATTAAAATAATAAGTCATATTATTAAATTGCAATTGTACCGGAGCCACTGAAATCGTTACAGAACTTGCAGAATCAGTATACTGGTTTCCGTTAGTAATAGTTACAGGAATTCCGGATGGATCCGCATAGGACATAATTCTGAACTGCTGTTTAAAATTCGCAACGTATTCACTTGTGTTAGCATTAACAGTAATTGTTTGTGAAGTATCACCGCTGTTGCTCCAGTTTGTAAATACATATCTTAATGAATTAAAAGTTTGCGGTGAAATAGCAGCCAATGATTGCTGAGAATTTAAATCCCAGATGAAAGCTTTTGTATTTGTATATGTTACGTTATTAACCTTAAAATCGAGAGACGAATAATTTGTTCGAACGGTCACATAATTTTTACCAACTAAATAGTCCATCGAAATTTTATGAATCTTACCGTTGGCACTTGTACCAGTTACAATTACGTTATATACTCCTGCAGGAACCGAAGTTGTTGAATTCACCTGGAGGTTTAAAGAATCCGAATAATTACTTATAACATTGCCGTTATTAAATACAGCTGTGACACCTGTCGTCACGGGATTTACTGCGGCTGTAAATGTTACGGGAGAATTGAATGAACTTGCAGCAACCGGGATTCTGATTTTATAATTTGCTGTTCCGGTAGCTCCCTGCGATACAACTCTGAATCCGGGATTAGCAAGTAATGTAAAATCCGTTGTTATTCTTGCAGAATTTAATATTTCTTTACTC
>PNBM01000153.1 GCA_003135995.1 Ignavibacteriota bacterium
TTTCCAGAACAGATCATCTCCGATCTCATGTCGCAACATGTGTAGAACCCAGGCTCCTTTCTGATAAGAGTTAGGATTCAACAATTTCATCAGATCTGTAATTGTCGTATCAACCACAGGCTTTGACGATCTTAAAGAAAACCCAATAACCCTGTCACGAGCCGACTTCATGGTTTCATCCGACTTTTCTTTTCCATAAGTCTTCTCCTGGAAGACAGCAGTAAGATAAGTCGCAAATCCCTCGCTTAGCCAGATGTGATGCCAGTCATTCTCAGTGACGGAATTCCCAAACCACTGATGTGCAATTTCATGAGGACACCAGCCATTTAGCCCTCTGTCAAAATATTTAATATATATCGAGCCAATCATAATTAAAGAAGGTTGAGAATTTACATAATTATCCGGGACTTCAACAAAATTTAACTAGTTGTATTTATATTTACCGATAGATTGATTAAAATATTTAAAAGATTCCGAAATTTCAAAAATTATTTTGTTTTGAACTGAAGTATCACCCGAATAAAAATAATAACTGAATTTAATTCCTTTTGTTTCAAGAGGTCTAACGGTATATAAATTTTTTTTAGTAATTATTAACGGCAGGTTACGTAAAAATATATCATCTGCGAATCTGAATCCCTGTTGTTTATTTAGAAAATTATCCTGAGAATATATTGCAGGCGAAAACACAAAATATTCATTTGCAGTTTCAAAATTTAGTTTCCATCCTGATATATTATCCGTGATAAAAGGATACCATTGAAAAAATATCATAGATGTATCAATTTTTGAATCTAAAGGAATATCATACACAAATTCAATATTCGAATAAGTATAATCTCTAAAATTATCGGACATTTTAATTTTAATTGTATCATTATCGCTATAAAGATATTCGAGCGGGATTTCAGTATTATTCTGAATTGCCTTAATTATTTTTAATTTAATTTTGTACTTAATCAGAAAATTATAATATTTATCATCTGAACCATTATTAATCAATAATTTCGCATCAACGGAAATTGTATTTATTTCACTTTTGTATTTAGCGTTAATATTATAATTTACTATTTTGAATTGTGGATTTTCCCGGCATTGAATGATATTTAAATTTAAAAAAATATAAGTAAAAAGAAAACTGTACAAAATTATTTTTTTCATGTTTAAAATAATATTTAAATTTGAAAAAATTTTATTCAAATCTATCTATTTCTCTTCAAAAAACATTTTTATTTGTTTCCAGTATTTTTGGACAGTTTTATTTGTGCTCAAATGTCCGCCGCGATTTAAAGATTTGAGTTTTACTCCGGTTAATTTTGCGAAAAGGTTTACTGATTTCCAGGGAACGTAAGGGTCATCTTTCGCATGGAACATCATAATCTTTGAAGCGCAAAATTCTTTATAATGATACACAGGATTATAAAATTTTCCGCTGTAAAGTTTTTTCCAGTTTTTATCGGAAAGACGATATGCTTGTCCGAATGATTCGCGTATATAAGCGGTGTAACTTTTATTTGATGTTTCCGTTTTTTCGGAATTGCGTAGAATAGACCAGTCAACAACGGGGCAATTCGCAATCACTTTTTTTACGCGCGAATCGAGCGAAGACAATATGGATGCCGCTCCACCAAAACTTCCACCTATGACATAGATCTCATCGGGTTTAAACAAGAATTTTTCTCCAAATGTATTTTCTCTTAACCCTTTTGGAAGTTCATCTATGATGTCGATAATATCTTCGTGCGGGGATTTATCAAGAAACTCTCCATCACTTTCCCATGCACCTCTGTATCTGGGAAAAATAACCCAATAACCTTTTTTGGATAAAAATTTCATTAACAATTGTTTTGAAGGAATCGAAGGCATTCCGTCACAAATAATAATTACTTTTTGTTTTTTAAGTTTACGCGACGGAGGTAAAAATTCCGCGACAATATCTTTTTTAAATCTTGTTCTGTACATAATTAATTAAATATTATATAACTAAATTAAAAATTAAGTTCCCCCTCTCCTTCCAGGAGAGGGGCAGGGGTGAGGTTTTACTTTTAAAGATCACACTTAATAATATTAAATTTTATTTTTAAAAGGAACTACCAAATAATAAATAATAATTTTTACCAATTCATTTTCATTGATATTTCAAGATATCTTCCATAAAAAATCGCTGCTTTTCCAAATAATCGATTTTCTTTTTCGGAAAATGGAAGAAAAGGTTCGGGTGTTATGACCACTTCTTTTTTCTTAAATGTTCGCTTCCATATTCCGACTATTTGACCATTTTTAACAATAGTCGGATTAAAAATTCCATTTTTCCCCGGACATATTTTTTGTGCGTGCATTTCTTCGAGAGTTCCGTACCTATCTTTATAACCAAGCAGGTATTCATCAAAACCGGGTAAAAGAAATATTCCGGATTTTTTATTAATAAATTTTGAATCAAGTGTTTTGAACCAATATGTTTGACCATGGATAGTCTCTTTATTTAGTTTCGATGAAACCGAATCGAAACCAATTTTTGCATCAGACAATTTCAAGCCCGACCACCAAACAAAATCCTGAATTGTTGCTGGGCCGCGGCTGAAAAAATATCTTTTTGATAATTCCGCCAATGCATCATCACGATTTATTTTTTTTGTTTCCGGCAAAAACTCATCGAGTAAAACAAAAGTCTGTTGTCTGCCTTTCAGGGGACCGAAGCAAATAAGACCGTCCAATGCAAATTTCCATATAATATGTATTCCACGCTGACCTGTTGTATATATTCCGGATTTATTTAAGACGCTAAAGATTTCGTTACGGGTTAAGTGATTTTTGTTTTGTAAAATCTTTATAATGATTTTTCTGCTTTTTTTAAATGTAGCTTCGTCGAGTTCAAGTTGTCGAAAGCGTCCGGCGCCTCCTTTGATAATTTTGGGTGCTAGTAATTCTAATATCCATCGAATATCATTTGCAGATGCAATATGTAATGTCCCTCTCATCAGCCAGGTGCGAACGATGTTCATATTATTCATCGCATTTTCTATTTCTGATTCGGTTGTTCCGGGCAAACGTAAACCAATGGACCATTTTGCACCTGCGAAATCCTGTCCCTGTATTGCTCCAAGCCACGACAAAACCTCAGCCGGTGTTTTAAAATCAGTTTTAGATATTCGCTGGTTAAATATTCTTTGCTTATAAATATTCATAATCTGCTTTAAAATTACGGTAATTTATCACCAGGAAAACTTCTGCAAGTGTGAATTTCATAAGTAAAAATTCCTTGTTTAACGCCCTCGTCTTCATCCATAATTTTTTTTGTTTCTTCAATGTCAGTACTGAAAATCCCAATACCTGAACAGTCTGAACCATCATTAATGGGACAGACTATAGACAATTTACCTTCTTCCCGCAAAACGAAATTCCTTCTGCCGTGTTCCCATATTATTTTATCTGCACCTTCCATAGATTTATTTTTTCCTGCTCTTAAAATGACAAGTGTGTAATTCTTTGTTTTAGAAATCCTTTCGAGCATCATTTCATTTGTGATTTCTGTCATAACAATTCTCCGAAATTTATTTAAAAATAAAATTTAATATTATAAGGAAAGATAAATATATTCGATAGAAATTAATATATATTATAAATCATATACACTCCGCTGAGAATTACCAGAACGCCGCAGATTCGTTTGATGTACAATGCAGATTTTGATTTCTCAGTCCAGTTAAGATACTGCTGTACTTTCTTGGTGAGCGTTCCTGCAGCTACTATTACCAAAATATGTCCGATTCCAAATGCAAGAAGTAATATAACTGAGTACACAATGTTTGTTTTTGCAACCTGAAAAACAATTCCGAGTACAGGTGCCATGTATGCAAAAGTGCAAGGACCAAGCCCAATGCCGAACAATAAACCGAGTATTAATGCTGCGGGAATTCCTTTGTGTTTAGTTGTTTTAACATTTGCACCATCCCAGGGAAGTTTTATAATATCCAGCAGGTAAAGACCAACAACAAAAAAAACAGTAGCTACAATATAATTCCCGACTGCACCTACATCTCCCATTAATCTTCCGGCAATTGCAGTGATTAAACCGATTAAAGCAATTGTGATTAATATACCGGTTCCGAATGTGAGCGAAATTATAAATGTTCTTTTTAAAGAAATCTCTCCCTGAGTGCTTATGAATCCGATTACTAACGGAATGCTCGAAAGGTGACACGGGCTGAGCAGTACACTGACGATGCCCCATCCAAAAGATGCTAAGACGGCAGTATATGGGTTGCCCGTTAACATCGAACTCAGAAAATTGAATATAGAATCAATCATTTTATTGTGATATGTTCACACCCTGTGTTTGCAGAAATTTATCTATTTCCTCTTCCGGGAAAAATCCCTCGTGTCTCATTAATTCTTTGCCGCTTGCATCAAGAAATACCTGAGTTGGTATTAAATCAATTCCATATTTTTTTGCAGGCGCATCATCTTTCCAGACATCGTGAAATGTGACTTTTACTTGTCCGCTGTATTTTTTTTCGATAGAAGCCATAACAGGCTGCATCTTTTTGCAAGGAATACAATTAACCGAACCAAGTTCAACAAATTCGATTTTATGTTTTGTGAATTTTAAAGAATCACTTCCTGTGTTTGATTGTGCTGTATTTTGTGTTCCGCTTTTTTTACAGGAAAATGAAGTTAAAAGTAAAATAAAAATTATAATTAAATTTTTCATTGATTTATTTCCTCTTTAATCCAGTTTAATATTTGTTCGTTCTTAGGAATTATTCCGCTAGATTTTAATTTCTCGTTGATTACAAGACCCGGAGTGGAAAGTATCCCATATTTTATCATTTCCTGAATATCTGTCACTTTTTCCACTTCTGCCGGAATATCGTTCTTTGCTATAATTTCTTTTACCGTGCTTTCAAGATTTCTGCATCTTGAACAACCTACACCTAAAATTTTTATATTCATTAATTTTTATTGTTTAATAAAATTATTAATTTCCTTTTCGGAATATTCGAAAAATTTTTGTTTGTTTTNNTTTGTTTTCTGTATAAGACCAGACAGAATCGAGATTTTTCCATTTTGTATTCTTGTCACCTTCTACTTTTACTAATATCACGGAACTGTATTTTAAGTCAAAATCTTTTCTGAAATGCTCGTTCTCTGTATCTTCGATATTTAAACCAATAAAAGTAATTCCTTCTTTAGCATATTTTTTGTCTATTATTTCTTTCAGGTATGCTTCCATATTCATACATCCTTCGCATCTTGCGGTAGGATGAAAATAATATGCGATGTATTTTGTATTATCATTTTTAATTTCATCTTTGTTTTTATTGCAGGAAATTAAAACAGATAATAGTAAAAATAATAATAAAAAGTATATTTGTTTCATGAAAAAATTGATTTAATAAATAATATTAAAAATATAACCTACCATTATTATACCAAAGCCAACGACACCAAAGAAAATAAATATCAAAGGTAACTTAAGAACTTTTTTCAAAATTATCGCCTCAGGTAAAGAGAGACCGATAACAGACATCATAAAAGCAAGCGAAGTTCCAAGTGACGCACCTTTTTCCAGCAATGCCTGAACGACGGGAATAATTCCTGCTGCATTTGAATATAAAGGGATGCCAATTAAAACAGAAACAGGAACTGACCACCAGGCTCCTTTACCCATTATACTTGCCATGAAATTTTCAGGGACATATACGTGAACACCCGCACCAACTGCAATTCCAATTAATATATATATCCAGACTTTTGAAACAATATCTTTTACTGAAGTCATTCCGAATTCAATTCTTTCGGAAAATTTAATTTTTCCTTCTGCCTCATTTCTTTCAGCTGATTTAATTTCATAAACCCAGTTCTCAACATATCTTTCGAGTTTTAGTTTACCGATTACATAACCGACAGTAATTGCGATTATCAAACCTGTTGAAATATAAATAAGTGCAGTTTGCCAGCCGAACAATCCCAAAAGCAATATTACGGCAATTTCGTTTATCATTGGTGCAGCAATTAGAAATGAAAATGTTACTCCAAGCGGAATGCCTGCTTCGACGAAACCTATAAACAACGGGACAGCAGAACACGAACAAAAAGGAGTAACTATTCCGAGCATACTTGCAAGTATATTACCCGCAAATAATGGTTTCCCTTCGAGTGCATTTCTTGTTTTCTCTGCAGAAAAAAATGAACGTATAATTCCGACTACAAAAACAATAAGCGTTAATAATAAAAGCACTTTCGGAACTTCATAAATAAAAAATCTGAATGATTCTGTCAACTGAGAATCTTTGTTCAGTCTGAATAAATCAAATACTAAAAAGTTTGTAATATTTTCAAGATATAGATAAATTAATATCCAAACAGGTATTAAGAAAACCGGTATAAACGGTTTTAGTTTTGATTTATTCATTTATTGTTTTCATTAATCCAGTGCAGTAGTGTAGCTTTCGTCGGAAGTTTCCCGCTTACCATTACTTTATCATTAATAATTAATGCAGGTGTGCTCATAATTCCGTGCGCTGCGATTTCTTTCATATCGGTAATTTTCTGCAAATCTGCATCGATGTCGTTTTCTGCAAGCACGTTCATACACAACATTTCAAGGTCGTTGCATCTGCAGCATCCCGGACCTAAAACTTTGATGGTTAACATAATTTAAAATTGTAAATTTAAAAAATTTAAAACAAATTCCTTTTTATCGAAGTAACATTACTTGCAGCAAATAATATTCCTGTCCACCTTTGCAATTTTTTGCCTGTCTTTTAATATTGTATCATCGTCCTGTAAAATAAATTGAAGGTACATGGAGAAGGCAGAATTATTATTGTCATTTGCGTTCAGGCTCAATTTATAATTTATCCATTTCCCGTCTTTTTCGCCAATTACAAGCCCTGCGTCGCATAATATACTCAGATGTTTTGATACTGTGGAAGCAGCTAATTTTAATATTTCTGTAATTTCACAAACGCACAGAGGTTTGTTCTGAAGCATTTTTATAATGCGTATGCGGTTTTTATCCGATACGGCTTTGAATATTTTTTCCTGATTTATTAGATTATTCATTTCGATATATAACGAAATATAAAAAGAATGGTTTTAAATATCAAGAGAAAATTATTTGTAATTCCGATATGCTATATTTAAAATAGCCGGGAAGACGAAAATTAATATTGGTAAGCCTACAATAAATCCTCCTGAAACAGCTATTGCTAAAGGCTGATGCAGCTGAGCACCCGTTCCTAAAGCAAGCGAAAGGGGCATAAGAGCTATGATTGCACCTAATGCTGTCATAAGATTCGGTCGTAATCTTATGGAAATAGCTTTTAATATCGCATCGCCGGCGGAATAATCATTCAGGAATATTTTAAACTGATGGAACGTAAACGCTGCATTCTCGGCGATTATTCCGACTATCATTATAACTCCTGTGTAACTTCCTACATTTAAAGGAATGTCGGTAATATATAAAGCGATAAAACTTCCGGATAATCCGCAGAGTGAAATTAATAAAATAATTACGCTTCCTTTTACGTCTCTGAATAAAATAAGTAATACCGATAATACGAGTAGACAAGCGGTAATTAATATTGTTAGTAATTCATTGAAAGATTGCTGCTGCTCTGCGTATTCACCGCCATACATAATTGTAAAACCTTGCGGAAGAGAAACCTTTGTATCAATTTGTGATTTTACATCACGCATTATACTTCCTAAATCCCTTTTGTTTAATCTTCCTGTTACCATTACCAATGCCTTCAAATTTTCCCTGTCTATTTCAGCGACTCCTGTTTTGATGTTCACTTTAACCAAATCCCTTAATTGCATAGTTGTCCCGTCTGGTAAATAAATAAAAGAATTTAATATTTCATTTATACTTTTATTTTGTTGGTTAGTTGAAAATAATCTTATATCGGTTAATTTTTCCTTTTCTAAAATATTCCCGATTACATTTCCTTCCAATAAATTTCGAATCTGGAAATGAATATCATCAGGGTTCAGGTTGAATCTTGAAATCATTTCTTCTACAGGCTTGTATTCAATTGTCGGACCCGCAATTGTAATTCCGTTGAATACATCAGCAGTCCCGTCGACTTTCTCAATGATACCCGCAACCTGTTCGGAATATTTTTTTAATAAATCGGGTTTATCTCCGAAGATTTTTATTTCAATTGGTTGAACAGAGCTCATTAAATCTCCGAGCATATCGTTTATAACCTGCCCGAAGTCAACAATCAAAGGCAGTTGGACACTTTCAATATTTTGTCGTATATCATCGATTACTTCTTCAGTAGTTTTAGTTCTGTCCTTTTTCAGTTGAATTAAATAATCTCCGCGGTTTGGTTCTGTTATAAAAAATCCAAGCTGTGTTCCTATACGTCTTGAATAATGAGTAACTTCAGAAGTAGATGTAACTATCTTATCAACTTTTTTTAATATTTCATTCGTTTCATCGAGCGATGTTCCGGGCGGACTTGAAAAATCAAGAACAATTGTTCCTTCATCCATTTGCGGTAAAAAACCCGAAGTTAAGCGGGGTATAATAATGATAGAGCTTAAAATTAATACTAAAACAAATATAAAAGAAAAAACCGGATGTAATAAAAAATATTTTAAAAATTTATTATCTTTTATTAAATGAATTTTTTTATTTTCAATTTCTTCACTTTTGTGAAAAAGAAGGTATATTACAGGTAAACCAACCCACGTAATAAAATAAGAACATATAAGCGTTATTATCATTGTATACGCAAGCACTTTGAAATAAGCACCTGCAACTCCGCTCATAAAAGAAAAAGGTAAAAAAATTACAATCGTACTCATAGAAGAACCAACCATTGCGGGCAATAAATATTGAACCGATTTCTTTACTATTTCCGATGTTCTTTCGTCAGGAATTTCCTGTTTGACACGATGAATTTGTTCGACAACAACAATAGCATCATCTATTATCAATGCCACCGCAGCAGCGATAGCGCCCAATGTCATTAGATTAAAAGTATAATCAAATATATAAAGCATAATCATCGTCAAACCTATTGTAGCGGGAATAGTGAAGAGAACTGTAATGCTTGCTTTGAAAGACCTCAGAAAAACAAACGTAACAATTATGGCAAACAGTAATCCAATCCACAATGCGTCACTCACACTCTTAATACTGTCGTTAACGAAATCCGCCTGGTCATAATATAATTTAAAAGATACTCCTTTTGGCAAAATCTTTTCGAGTTCTTTGGACTTATCTTTTATTTGCTGCGAAACCAAAATTAAATTTGTATTAGGCTGCTTAATAACGTTTACGAGCACGCCTTCGTGTCCATCCACATTAATATTTACAAACTCAACTTTTTCATTCACATTCACTTCTGCAATATCATTCAGGATGACAACTCTTTTCCCGTCATTCTGTACAACAATTTTTTCTATATCGCTCTTATCATATACCTGAGCATCAGTTAAAGACAGGTACAGCCTTCTGTAATCTGAAATAAATCCGTTTGAATTTATAAAATTTGTTTTTGAAAATGCGTCTCTTACCATCGCAGGTGTTATCCTAAGTGCAAGCATTTTATCAGGGTTTAGTTCAACCCAAAATTCTTTATCCTTACCTCCCTGAATCTGGATTTTTGAAACTCCTTCGATTTGGGATAAAAACGGTTTCACCGTGTACTTAGCAAGCATCTTCAGCTCAATCAGATTCATGTCTTTACTCTCGAGTATGAATCCCATAACAGGAAGTACGGATGGATTCATCTGCTCTATTGTGATTTGAACAGTTGAAGGAAGGTCATTTTTAATTTGATTTATTCTGGATTCAAGCTGCTGCTGAGCAATATTAATATCTGCTTTCCAGTCGAGGAATGCGGATATCTCGCAGGAGCCTCTGCTTGTAGTACTTTTAACGATTTTTAAATTCGGAATTTGTTTTATTGCTTCTTCGAGCGGCTTCGTAACGGTTATCATCATCTTATCAACAGGTTGTTCACCGTTATCGGCTATGATTTTTATTTTCGGAAAAGTAATTTCGGGGAAAAGAGAAATATTAAGTTTTGAATAAAAATAGAAGCCCATCCCGATAATTAATATTATCAGGTAAATTATCGGAGTTTTAAATTTTAAAAAAAATGATTCTGTGAATTGACTATTTTTCATCGGGCTCTATCGTAATGTTTACAAAAGCCGTATCAGGCAAACCGTAATTTCCCGATGTCACAATTTTATCATCGGTTGAGAATTTAGGCGAAATGATTTCTATAATTTCTTTGTTCGCTGTTCCGATTTTAACGGGTACTTTTATTGCAGTTGTATCATTTATTAATTTCATCACCCAGTATTCTTCCAATGTTTCATTCGATAGCACTGCTTCTCTCGGAAGAACCTGCGAATCATATTTTTTTTGCCTGACAAAATATGCTTTTATGTTCACGCCTTCAGGAATTTTCAATAATGTTGAAGGCTTCATGAAATAAACTTCCGTCTGGCTGTTCAATTCCGTTTTTGCAAACAAACTTTTTACAGAACCTGTAAATTTCTGTCCGTCAGGAAGAAGCAATGTGCACGATACTCCCGGACTAATATCTGCATGATATTGCAGAGGAACATAAAGTTTAAAAAGTAAACTTCCCATATCTATTATATTGCAAAGTGCCGAGCCTTCCTGAACGTATTGTCCCTGCAAAGTATTCAAATCCGAAACCTGACCGGATGAAGGAGCAAAGATTTCTATTCTACCCGCTTTTTTCCCAAGGTTCAGAGAATCAAGAATATCTTTTGAAGATTTCAGAGCATTATATTCTTTCGTCAAAATTTCAAATATCTTTTTATCGCGTGAAATGTTCAAACCGTTTGTAATATTCACTTCGGATAAATAACCCGAAATCGGTGCAATCACAGTTGTTTTATTATTATAAAATGAACTTGCAGTAAAGAAAATCGTATCGTTCAGATTTTCTTTACCGGTTGAAGTCACTTCCACATTCGCTTTCGGAATAACATTAACTTCTTCAGTAACATTTTTTTTACTACACCCGATTATAAATGTTAAAAGAAAAATTATAATCGTTATATAAAAATTATTANNCTTAAAATTGTCTTACCAATTCCAGTAATTATATTCATTTATAATAGATAACTGTTGATTCCTGTTAACGATTAAATCGTTTTTAAAGGTAACATAATTTTTTAATACGTTAATATAATCCATCAAAGAAACCTCACCCGATAAAAACTGCTCCCTGTAAATGCCAAGCAATGACTGATAATTATCAAGCTGCTTTTCCTGCTGGGTCAGTAATTCCTGAAGTTTGCTCAATTCCTTAAGAATATTTTTCTTTCGTATTTCATTCTGATTTAAGAAGTATTTTTTCTGGCTAAAAATATTTTGTCCCCTTATATCTATTAAATAATTATTCATATCCTTTTGGTTGCCGTCGTAAATGCTGAATGTCATATTTATTCCCGTGCTAAGTCCTACCTTTTTCCAAATCTCCGAATAGCTTACTGCATTCAACCCGCCGTTAACAAAAAAACTTATTTGCGGATTGTAGTTCGATTCATTTATATTTTTTTCGGTAACCAATCTCAGGCTGTCCAGTAGATATGACTGTAAAAAATAAGATTTGTAATTTTTATCAACAGAAAGTTTTATATCCGGCTTTTCAAGCATCACGATTGAAGTATCGGGTATTCCCGACATCAGATTTAAATCCATCAAATCCTTTTCAAATGTATTTTCCAACTGGCTTTTATTTATAATTTGCGTTTGATACTCTACGTCAAGTAATTTCAAATCGGATAATCTCCCGATTCCCCGGTTAATCATTGCATTTATCACTTCACGCTGAAGGTCAAGTATCCTGAGTGTTTCGTCCGCAGTTGATATTTGCTCATAATCCTGGTAAGCTTTGATGTATTGTTCAGTTACATCTTTATTGATTTCGTGTTGCGCAACAATAATGTTATTTTTATATGAATTCCGGTCATTGATAATTTCTTCCATCTTTGCTCTGGATGTAGCGCCTGTGAATAATGGTAATTCAAGGTTTACAAGTGCGGAATATAAACCACCATTTGTAATTGAGCTGTCGTATCCATACTCTCCGAAAGTCGGAGCGAACAGATAATTAACTGTGCTGAAAATTTTTGGTTTACCAAGACTTGAATTAATCAACTCTTTTCTCGTATTGTATGTCGTTAATAATTTTTGATTCTCACTGATAGTCTGATTGATTTTTGTGGCACGCTCTATATAATAATTTAAATTTGTAGTCTGGGAAATGACGGGTATATTTGAAAATAATGAAAGAATAATTATAAATAAATATAATGAAGCAGGACGGAAAAAATCAAATATGTACTTATCAGGATTTTCGTTTCGTTTAATCATATAAAATTACAATTGAGACTTCAATGTTTTATACAAACTAATTTATAATAGAATTCCTTAAAATAACAATAGCTTAAATTAATGTAACAATTCGGAAATTTCAAGATTCTTTTGAAAACTGAAAAATTTTCTTCTGAAAAAATCCACATCATCAGGGGCTCAATGTTTGCTCCCCGCTAATAATTTTAAACAAAAAGCATTAGTATAATAGCTCAATAATATTGAAATTTTATTAACAATTGATTTTAAGATTCTGTTTACATAAATTCACTTAATTTTATATAAATACAAAAATGAAAAAATTAATTATTTTAATCAGTATCACATTTATTTTCTTCAATTGTAATCTGACAAAAGCCCAGAATTCTGAATATCGTATTGCAAATAAATTTCACATCGAAGGGGATAACGGCTGGGATTATCTCAATGTAGATGATGCCACAGGCAGATTGTATGTCTCTCATGGCATGATGGTGCAGGTAGTCGACGTATCTAACGGACAGGTGCTTGGCACAATTCCTGATACAAAAGGAGTTCACGGAATAGCAATTGCAACGAGTTTAAACAAAGGCTTCATTAGCTGCGGAAGGGATACAACCATAACAGTGTTTGACCTTCAGACATTTAAAGCTATGGATATTATAACTGTGACCGGTGCAAATCCCGATGCGATTTTATATGACCCGTTTACTGACAGAGTTTTTACATTTAACGGAAGAGGTTCCAATTCAACTGTAATCGATGCGAAAACAGATAAAGTTATTGAAACCATTCCACTCGATGGGAAACCTGAATTTTCCGTGACTGATGGAAAAGGGTATATATATGTGAATATCGAAGATAAAAGTATGTTGTGTCAGATAAATGCCAAAACCCTGAAAGTAGAAAAAACCTGGTCAGTTTCTCCGGGTGAAGAACCGAGCGGACTCGCGATTGATAATGAAAATCACTATCTGTTCAGCGTTTGCGGAAATAAACTGATGGTAATCTCGGATGCAATAGCAGGAAAAGTAATCACAACTCTTCCGATTGGTGACAGATGCGATGGAGTTGCATTTGATAATGTACTTAAAAGAGCTTATAGTTCAAACGGAGACGGGACAATAACAGTTGTTACCGAAGGTGCAAAAGATAATTTTTCCGTATTGGAAAATGTTTCTACGCAAACAGGTGCAAGAACAATTACGGTAAACAGCAAAACTCATCATCTTTATTTACCCTCAGCAGAATTTGATGCGGCTCCTGAACCGACAGCAGAAAATCCACGTCCGAGACCGAAAATAAAACCAGGAACGTTTGTGATTCTGGATGTAGAGTACGTGAAGTAAAAAGTCAATTGACCCCTCTCCTTGAGGAGAGGGGCAAGGGAGAGGTGATAAATATTTTTAATCTTATCAATTTTATCGTTAATATTAATTTCTATTGCGAATTTTAGCTATTACTCCTTTGCACCCTTCGCGTTTAAATTTCTTCTTTCAAATTTAATATAACCCCCGCAACAAATTTCCGCATTCTTCGTAAATCTAATCAAAATATATACAGTTAATCAAGAATTGCATATTACGGATGTATTGAGGAATATTTTCCGGGATTANNATGATAAAATTTTTAAGAATTTTTGTCTTCATTTTGGCAAGTATACTTGCTTTAAAAATCTCCGCACAGACCGCATCTGAATTATCTAAAATGCCCGATATAGATGGAAAAATTGATGACGATGAATGGAAGGACGCACGTGTATTCACAAATTTTTATATTACCGTTCCAAAATCAAACGATAAATATTACGACAGCGCAATAGTATACATCAAACAATCCAAAGATGCTTTGTATTTCGCATTTAAATTTTGGCCAAAAGGAAAAGTAATTTCAAAATCATTTACACGCGACCAGAGTACAGATGAAGAAAATGAATTCTTCATCTTACTTGACCTCGAAAATAAACACGACAACGGGTACTTTTTTTCTTTCAGCTTTTTAAATAACCAGCGCGACGCAATTATATTCAATCAGAAGAGTATGTCATCCGAATGGGATTGGGTCTGGCAATGCAAATCAACCATTTACCGCGAAGCCAAAGACGGCAAGCCCGGATATATCGAAAGTGAAATAAAAATTCCGGTTGATAAACTTCAAAATAAAAATAAAAAAACAATCGGTATCGATATACAGATGTTCGCTTATAAACCGGACGGGACATCTTATTTTTATTCCATAATTCCCGAGAGCCAGCTTTTATCTTTAAGGAGCACGTATCAGCTCGATATATTTCCGTTTGATGAAAAAGTAAATTTAAACTTTGATGTATCTCCTTTTGTAGTTTCAAATAAAACGAACGGCTCAAATGTTCAGGCAATTGTAGGCGGCGACCTCAACGCAAGTCTCGATAACCACAGGCTGAAGGCAACCATAAACACAGACCAGTCAACGCTCGAGGCAGACCCGTACAGATTTACATTTTATAATCGTCCTGTTTTTCTTTCGGAGAAGAGACCATTCTTCAGCAAAGACCTCGATATTTACAGAACACCGATTTCACTTTTTTATACGCGCTCGATAGACAGCATTAAATACGGAGCAAACTATACTTACAGGAGCGATAAGCTGAAAGCCGGAATGATGTTTGTCCGTGAGCCAAAAGATACGACATTCAAAGATTATTTTGTTGCAAGACCGAACTTAACAATGAAAGATTTTAATCTCGGCGGACTTTTTATTTTCACAAATGACGGCAGAACAAATGTGCAGGAACACATTGCGAGTATAGATGGATTTTACCGCGTTCCGAACAGCCGACTCAGATTTTTCGGACAGTTCGCAACCAATGTTGGTGATAAAATAAACGGGCAGGCATTTCAGATTTATAATTATTATGATTACAATCCCGGCGGCGGACCTTTTTATGATTTAAGTTACAACCGTATCAATAAAGATTTCCAGACTTCTACTTCTTTTAATTCGCAAATCGGAGCGCCGAATGATTTTGATGAAGTTTCTTTAAGCGGGGGGTATCTCTGGAAATATAACCGTAAATATATTTCCGAGGTTAACTGGAGCGGGGGATATTACAGGCTGCGTCAGCTTTCCACGGATTTCTGGTATCAGGAAAAGGGTTACACGGAATTGTTTTACAGGCTATCCGATATAATAAATCTCGACCATTATCTGGAATACAATCGCCCTGACGATTTCGATGCGAACGGAAATACATTTAAAAGAAACAATGTTGATTTCAGTAATAATTTAAAAATACTGATTGGCAGAAGTGCTTTAAACATAGGTTATGAATGGGGTCCGTATTTCGGAAGTTATATACGTCATCCGTATACGAATCTCGATTTTGTATTTTTCGACAGAATTAATTTGCAATTTGCTTATGACTATCGTGCCGTGCAGGATATCAGGCAAAGCATTTTCAGTGCGAAACTCAACTGGAGAGTTATGCCAAGACTTTTCCTGCGTTCATTTTATCAGGAAGATACTTACAATCAGCTTGCACTCTGGAATACACTACTTCAATATGAATTCTTCGCCGGTAGCAATATTTATCTCGTAATGAACCTCGTTGGCGAAAAACTCCAGAACACCGTCTGGTATTTTAAGATAGGGTATGATTTTAATTTGTAGTTTTTTCTCTGAGCATTGTCACTCCCGCGAAAGCGGGAAACGTTCTGTGTTCAGCGAAGCTAATCCAGACGAAACATAAGGTTCTTGCTAATTCGTTCGCTTGTCTAATAATTCAGTTTTGTAAATCCCGAAGGGGTGATATTATTGTAGAAAATGAATNNTTCGGCGTTCTAACAATTATTAAAAATTATTATCTACAATAATACCACACCTTCGGTGTTAATAATATTTTATTCATTTTATTATTATCATTTTTTTCGTTTCATTGTACTCCCCAACTTGCAATCTATAAAA
>PNBM01000139.1 GCA_003135995.1 Ignavibacteriota bacterium
AAATGTAAATAAATTAAAAAAAGAGTTTCATCTCGAGTTATAAATTTTATAAAGATAAACATATTTAATTTCTAATCCCTGAATTTAGTTTTTATGCAAGATGAATTAGTCTATTTATTATCGAATTTTATAAATAGCGTAATTTTTTTACTGAAATTATCAAAAAAATAAGTTACCTTAAAAGTCATCATAATAAAAAATAAGAATTTATTGAATAAGATTGAATTTATAGAATATAATCTAGATAACGGATTAAAAATAGTTTTACAAAGGGATAGAAGGTTGCCTCTTATTAATCTTACTCTTGGTTATAAGGTAGGTTCAAAAGATGAACAAGCAGGTAAAAAAGGTATAGCGCATTTGTTCGAACATTTAATGTTTCAAGGCTCTGCAAATATCAAAAAAAACGAACACTTCAGTATTATTCAGAATACAGGCGGGGAATGTAATGCCTATACTAACCAGGATATTACGGTTTATTATGAAAAAATTCCATCGAATTTTTTGGAAACTGCGCTCTGGCTTGAATCAGACAGGATGATATCTTTGAACTTAACAGAAGAAAATCTTGATAATCAAAAAAAAGTTGTTATAGAGGAGAAACACTCAAGATACGATAATGCACCTTATGGTACGTCTTTCATAAATATATTGAAGCATACTTTAATAAATTCAAATTATGAATCCGCTACAATTGGCAACGAAAAAGACATTCTGGCATTTACAGTTGAAGATGCTATCGGTTTTCACAAGAAATTTTATTCTCCTTCAAATGCAGTTTTAATTCTTTCAGGTGATTTTGAATATCGTCAAGCCAAATTCCAAATATTAAAATATTTTGGTTCCATCAAAAAGCCGGGTGTAACTGAAAGAATTCCTAACATAGTGAATTCTCTTGATAACAGCGACAGGTTGACCTTTTATGACAATGTAAAGCTTCCTGTACTATATATTTGTTATCGTATACCCAAAATCGGAAATCAGGAGGACTACACACTCGAATACTTTACAAACTTAATGGCAAATAATAAAAGCAGTATATTATATAAAAGATTGGTTTATGAAAAAAAACTTTTGAATTCGTTACAGGTATTTAAATACCAGATAGAACAGGCGGGAATATTAATATTCGTTGCGATGTTAAATGAAGGAACGAATCTGGATAATGTTGAAAACGAAATTTATACAGCAATCGGGGAATTTTATAACGATGGATTCATCGATACCGATTATGAAAAAATAAAAAATGAAATTGTATATCATATTACTCTTAATTATTCCGTATTAATGAATATTAATCTTGAACTTCTTCACAACTTGTTTTTTCATAATGATTTGAACCGGATAAATACAAAAATAGATAATTATTTAGCCGTGAAAAAAGAAGATGTTTTGAAATCAGTTCATGATTATTTAATAAATAAACCGAAAATTGTTATTCAATATTTACCGTTTAAAAAATAAAAGTGAGCAATATCAATAAAAATTTTATCAATTTGGATTACAGGGAATTCACTCTGAATAACGGGTTGAAGGTAGTTATGTCCGTTAACAAAAAAATTCCGGTTTTGACTGTGAATTCGACTTTCCATATAGGCTCTAAAGATGAGGATGAAAACAAAACAGGGTTGGCACATCTTTTTGAACATTTAATGTTTGAAGGTTCCGAAAATGTTGAAAAAGGAAATTTTGATGAAATATTAAATAGTAATGGCGGAGACAGCAATGCATACACATCCTGGGATATTACGAGTTACCATATTTCTATACCTTCAAATAAACTGGAATTAGCATTATGGCTTGATTCCGGCAGGATAGCCGGATTCAGGATTGACAATGAAAGTCTTGAAATTCAGAAGAAAGTTGTGATGGAAGAAAAGCTACAGGTGCATGATAACACGCCTTATGGTTCTGTTGAAGCCGAAAGCTCAAAGCGATTATTCAAAAACAGCGGTTATAAATCTCCTATAATAGGGAATATGGAACATCTCGAGAAAGTTGATTTGATTGATATAAATAATTTTCTTAATATGTATTATGTTCCGTGTAATATGGTATTATCGGTTGTTGGCGATATTAAATTTGATGAAACAGAAAAAATGATTAAAAAATATTATAGCCGCGAATCGGTTGTAATTCATCCCCCAGTAGATATCTCGCGTTTCAAAAATCTGCNNAAAACTTTACGACGAATCTGAAATTTTATCTGAAATCTGTGAAACCGTATTTGATGATATTAATCTACCGGGAAAATTCTATTTTTACAGGATTCCAAAATCCGGAACCCGTGAATATTACATATCCCATCTGATAAGTGCTATGTTAACCGAAGGGGACAGCTCAAGGTTATACCGGGAACTTGTTTACGATAAACAACTTTTAAATGAAGTAGATTCTGCAATTTATGGAATGGAGGATGTGAGTTTGTTTAATATAAATTCAATAGCAATGGAAGGAGCTGATATTAATGAAATAGAAAACAGAATCGATGATGAACTAAATAATATAAAAGAAGGAAAATTCACAGAAGATGAAATTTTTAAAGTGAAAAACCNNGGATTATTACAAAATACATAATGAAATTGCAGACTAATAATAATCTTGCAGATAAATTTTCAGAAATAAGAACTTTTTATCCGGATTGTAGTAAAATAAATAATGAGATAAATGAATATGATGATATAACAAAATCAGAAATCACTGATTTTGCTTCGGAATTTTTGGACAAAAAAAAGCGTGTGGTATTAAATTATTTACCAAGGGAATAAATTATAAAAAATAGAATAAATTGGAATTAAAATTAGATCGTACTAAACCGCCTGTTACAGGTAAACCGAGGGATTTATTATTTCCGGAATATTATGAACAGGTATTTTCCAACGGGGTCAAGTTGTATGTTATTAATGATTCGCGGCTTCCTCTCGTTACAACAAGAATTATATTTAAAACCGGTTCTTCGGAAGATGAATTTGAATCTGAAAATAAATCGGGATTGGCATCTATTGTTTCCGAATTAATTACAAAAGGTACAAATTCTCTTAAAGCAACAGAAATTGCCGAAAAGATTGATTATCACGGAGCAGTACTTTCAAGCGGTTGTGATTATGATGCAACGTACATAACTTCAAGTTCTTTAAAAAAATATTTTCCTTTTATATTCAGCCTTACTTTCGATCTCATACGGGAATCTGTATTTTCGGAGGAAGAACTTCAAAGAGAAAAAAATCAGGTGATTAACTCATTGTTAAGTTGTTACGACGAAGGTGAGTTTCTTGCAGAAAGATTATTCAAAAAAATAGTTTATAAAAATTCACCTTATGCCAATAATATCGAGGGTATCGTGTCTTCAGTAAATAATATTAAACGGGATGATATATTAAATTTTTATAAAAGTTTTTATGCTCCGGCTAATATGGTGATAGCTTTAGTTGGAGATATTACACCGGTTGAAGCCGAGAAATTGGTCATTTCAAAACTAATNNTCTATTAAAAATCGTCCTGTTCCTAAAACTCGGTTTGAACAAAAAACAAAATCATACATTTATGATAGAAAAGGGGCTGTTCAGTCGAATATCAGGTTAGGACATTTAGGTATAGAAAGAAAGAATCCGGATTTTGTTAAAATATCAGTAATGAATACACTGCTCGGCGGATATTTCACATCCAGGATAAATAAAAATCTTCGTGAAGTGAATGGATTTACTTACGGAGCAAGGTCGTATTTCAGCTGGAAAAAATTTCAGGGAGATTTTTCCGTGGAAACTGATGTAAAGAATTCTTTAACGGCAAAAGCTGTGAAAGAAATTATCTATGAAATTAAAAAAATCAGAGATGAATTTGTCACGGAAGATGAACTGTTCAGCGTTAAAAATTATCTGTCGGGGAATTTTCCTTTGCAGCTTGAAACCCCGAATGCAATTGCCACAAAAGTATTAAATCTGGAACTATATGAACTGGATAAAAATTTTTATAATACCTATATAACAGCAATTAATTCCGTTACTAAAGAAGATATAAAAAATTGTGCCGAAAAATATTTGCATCCGGAAAATCTTGCTATTGCAATTGTGAGTAATCTTTCCGAGACCAAAAAAGAAATGGAAGAAATCGGTGAAGTTGAAGTTGCCGAGAAAATAGATGAATAGCACAATATTAAATATAAAATAATCGCAGATGCATCTGCTTTAAAATAATAATTAATCAGATATGGATAAAAATATAACCGAAATATCCGATGTAGAGCTTGTTAAAAATCTTAACGAAAAATATAGAGAGCTTAAAAACGAAATTGCGAAAGTTATTGTCGGACAGGATAAAATAATCGAACAAATAATTATTTCAGTATTATCCAGAGGTCACTGTTTACTGGTTGGCGTTCCCGGGTTAGCCAAGACTTTAATCGTAAAAACGCTTTCTGAAGCCCTCGATTTAAAATTTAACAGAATACAATTTACTCCTGACCTCATGCCATCCGACATAACGGGAACAGAAATTTTCGAAAGCGAAAATAACGGTTCGAAAAAATTCCGGTTTTTTAAAGGTCCGATATTCGCCAATATAATACTTGCCGATGAAATAAACAGGACACCTCCCAAAACTCAGTCTGCACTGCTTGAAGCTATGCAGGAACATAAAGTAACGGCAGGCGGAATTACATTCACACTTGATGAACCTTTTTTTGTTTTAGCTACCCAGAACCCTATAGAACAGGAAGGAACCTATCCNNGGACATAATTAAAAAGACAACAAGTTTGTATTCGCCGAAAGTAAATGTTATACTTTCAAAAAAGGAAATAATTGAATTTCAAAACCTTGTGAGGAAAGTTCCGGTTGCTGATAAAGTGATTGAATATACGGTGGGAATAGTTTCAAAATCCAGACCTGTGAACGGGTATTCGCCTGACTATATTAAAAACTATATCAGCTGGGGTGCGGGACCGAGGGCATCCCAATATTTAATTCTTGGAGCAAAAACTTTATCCATACTCGAAGGTAGATTTTCTCCGGACATTGAAGATATTAAACGTGTATGCAATTCCGTGTTAAGGCACAGATTAATTCTAAACTTTAATGCAGAAGCTGATAATGTTGATGTTCTGGAAATAATAAAAAGATTATTAGAATAAATAAATTTATTTTATCGGGTTTGAAAATTTTAAAAAGAGGGAATCTTTGATTCCCTCTTTTTCTAAATATTTTTAAAAGAAAACACTAAATCCAGCTTCGAATTTAATGTTGTTTAAGCCGTTTCTGTTTCCGTCCGGATTGTCACTTGGATTTAAAGTTCTCTGTTCATATTGAATTCCAAGTTTAATTAAACTATTACCATAAGCATTTATTTTTACACCACCTTCACCACCAAAGGCGATACCTGAACGAGTGATGCCGCCACCGTTATAAACGGTGTAACCAATTAATCCCATAATGTAGGGGTATACAACCGATTTCTGAATAATGAAATTATACGCCGGTGCAAAATATAGCGTATAATCTATATTATCTGATCCGGGTGAAGGAGGCTTTTCATAGGTAACCGAAGGCATTATTCCCAATTCAAGACTCTTTGTAATAAAATACCCGCCAAAAGGTTGAAAATTTATAGCTGTGGTAGCACTGCCGGTATTGCCATCATCAACGCGTGTTGTAGATATAAATCCAACAGAACCACCAACTTCCCAAACTTTCTGTAAAGCGAATTTCTTTATGGTTTGCGCATTCAGAGTAAAAGATGATGCACAAAAAATTACAATAAATAACGCGATTAACTTAGTTTTCATTACATTATCCTTTCATTTTGTTTAACGAGCAATTATAAAATTTTAATTGAATTATTACTTAAAATAAAATCGAATAAAATTACTTAATTTTCTACGAGTGTAATTAAATCCGATTTTATTAATTTATAAACAAAATTCACATTGAAAATTTAGTACTTTTTAAAGTTATGAAACAAAGATATTCTCACATCCGTCCAAAATAAACAA
>PNBM01000105.1 GCA_003135995.1 Ignavibacteriota bacterium
ACTCCGAAGGAGTGACATTATTATAAAACAGTCAGTTTAATAAAATTTAAATTAGTACTATTTATAAACCTTTCCTAAGATTCTTAGAAGATTCGTAATCCCGGCGAGCCGGGATTTATGTTGTGGAACCTTCTATAAGTATGATATATTATCGAAACGTATTCGCAAACCAATTTGTTTTCTATTATATAAGCTAAAATCCGATAAACCTAAAATAATTATTCAAAGATTTATCATGGAAAACGAAATGGAAACATTGACGGAAGTTATAGAATACTTACGTGCAAAATATAAGATTTACAATTTCGAACTGGAAAACGATATGCTGGTAATTAAAGAGACGGGAGAAAAATTCAGACCCGATGAATTATTAATCATAAAGACATACCGTTTTGAAGGCGATTCAAGTGCAGACGATATGTCCATCTTATACCATCTAAAATCCAAATCCGGAACAAACGGAATATTAATAAACGCTTTCGGAATGTATTCAAACCCCCAACTCGACGAATTCATAAAAAGAATCCCGGGAAAAGAATAGATAAAAACAATATCAATTAACAATATTCTCGTATAATTAGAACAATAAAGGATTCTTTTTATCTACATTATTATATTCTTAATTGTTATTTTAATAAATTAATTAATCGAATTAATTAAGTTTCTTTAATGCCAAAATTATCATTTTCCGGACACGAGACTTTTCATTGCAAAACGCATTGGCTGAAAAAAGGTTATGATTTTGTTAAAAATGGAGGTAATTTTAATAATCCGGACGCAGTTGTAAACCTGGGTGTCGGAAAAAATATGGTTACTTCAATTTATTATTAATAATTACCTTTTCCTGGGATTATTTGCCTCACTCCACCACGAGGATTTGGTACGTCTCCTACATATCGGGGAATTAAATGGCAATGAAAATGCATTATTGTTTGTCCTGCGACTTTTCCGCAATTTATTCCGATATTAAAACCATCAGGTTTATATTTTTCTTCTATAATTTCCCTTGATTTATTTATAATATCTGTCAATTCGAATCGTTCTTGTTCATTCAATAGAAAAAAATTTTCAATATGGTTTTTAGATACAATTAGCAGATGACCAACAGAAACAGGATATGCATCACTAATTACAATAAAATTATCTGATGTTAATATTATTCTTTTCTCGTCAAGATTACAAAAAATGCAATCTTCATTTGAATTCGGTTTACTTAATTCCATTCTGAATATCCTCTTTTGAATACTAAATGTTCACATTTTTGTTTTAGTGCATTAAAAGCGATCATTTCCCAATTATTAATACTAAATGAATTTCCTATTAGCGAGTATTCAAGTTCTCTAAAAAAAATTTTATCATTATATTTTGATATTTCATTCCAATAATAAATTATTAAATCTTTTTGTTTTTCCAAAATTCGAATAGATGGTATTTTATCAGATTTATTGAGGTTAATATTATGTTTAGTCGGAAATAAATTCCACAAATTGTTATTCTTCCAGATACTAAACGGAATTAAATGATCAATATCATATTGTTTTATTTTATCTCCTGTCCATATGCATATAAGTTTCCCGTTTTGTTGATTCTTTAATTTATCAAAAATATGAGATGCGATTTTTATATCCCTATCAGACTCAGGATTTTTTAAAATTTCATTCAATACGATAGTATTTGATAAAGAACTTATATTATTGAATTTTACTGATTCTTTTTTATCTTGTAATAATTCTGGATATTCAAGTATTTTATTGGGGATATTTGCGTAATTTTTAATAGATTTTTCACTAACTTTTACTGTAAATTCTGCCCATTTAAATAATATTGATTCGGAACCGGAAATAAATCTACCAAGATAATCAAATATATCAAAAAATTCTTTATGGATATTAAATGTCCCAAAAGAATATATTATATCGAGAAACTTAAAATTATTTGATATTTTATATTTTCTATCATTATTAAAATGCGTTATAGAATAATATTTTTTATAAATACCAAAACCAAGATGCTTCATTGGCATATTGACAATTGTTTGAAATATTTTATTTAACAAAGAAACCAAATCCGGTTTTAAAAATGATGGGATATTATTTGTTTTTATATCATTATAAAACACATTAAATCCACCATTACTTTCGTTTTCATAATAATTAAAAATTGGATTAAAATAATTTCGGAAGGCGATTATTTTCCCGGGTATTAATTCTTCCGTTTCTCCATTTTTCTGAGGTAAGAATATTCTTGAAGCAAAAATTGGATAATAATACAAAAGCCATTTATGAACTAATAAACNNTCCTTTTTGAAATGCGAAAATTCTTGTATTATATCTATAATTCCCCTCAGAAGTGCAAATTTGTAAGTTGTATCTTTACTATCTCTTTCAATAATTTTATTAATTATTTTCAGAACTTCAAGATTCATTAATATTGAATTAGAATATTCAAAAAATCGGATTTAACATATGTCATTAAATAATAATTAGAACATATTATTCTTGAAAATAAATAAAAATGATAATAATAATCATATTTTAATTTTTAAATAAAATTATTTATTTTATCAAAATGAATAAAATAACTAAAAATTCATAATTTTAATTTTTAAATAAAGTTTAGGGTAATACAAAAATACATATTATCAAAAATAAATTCTGGATTCGATTAACGTATTTTATGTATTAATTCATTTGTCTCGGCAATATTAGGAAAATCGCTTGATAACATAAATGATGATGATGAAAAGCTATTATTTGAAAAAATATATGATACAATTAATGAGTTTGATAATATTATAGATATTATTAAATTCGATAATANNATGTAGTAAAGTTTCAATTGACCACTCTGGATAAAGGAACACGTAACATTACCATAGTGGTACCAAAAAATGGGGAAATTAAAGAAATTGAAAATAAGATAAAAAAGCATTTAACAAGTGATGTTAAGAAAAATCAAAAAATCTTATTGAAATTACTTAATGAACAATTAGAAAATGAGTAAAGTCAGACATGTCTTAGGAATTTCCGGAGGTAAAGACAGCACAGCTTTGGCGATTTATCTAAAAGATAAATATCCTCAGTTAGATTTAGAATATTATTTTTGTGATACTGATAAAGAATTAGATGAAACTTATAAATTAATAGAAAAACTCGAATCCTTCTTAGGGAAAAAAATTAAAAGACTTAAAGCCGCAGAAGATTCCCCGGAGCAACAATTTGATCATTTCTTGAAAATATATGGAGGATTTCTCCCTTCCTCAAATGCAAGATGGTGTACTCAAAAATTAAAACTTGAACCTTTCGAAAAATTCGTTGGCACCGAACCAGTGGTTTCTTATGTCGCTATCAGAGGAGATGAAGATAGGGAAGGTTATATTTCTCATAAAAGAAATATACAATCAATATTCCCATTTCGGAAAAATATTTGGAGCGAGGAAATAATCAGTTTATTTTTTGAAAATAGTAATATCAAAATTGTCGAGGATATTTTCTATAATATTTCTTCAAACGGAATTTTAGATTCATTAATTAATATTACTAAGGAACCTTTGTCTTTTAATTACAGCCGTGAAAGGAAACTAAATGATTTTTTAAGTTTAAGTACAAAATCTTTTAATCATGCGATCTTCAATTTTTTAAAAATTAAAGATTATCCATTATCATTTGAAGATTATTATCCAATATTAGAAAACGAAGAAAGTTTAAACAGAGAAGATATATTCCGGATTTTAAAGGATAGCGGAATTGGCATTCCCGAGTACTACAATAAAATTGAGTTCAATATAAACGGGAAAAAATCGTTTTATTCACGAAGCCGTTCAGGTTGTTTCTTTTGTTTTTTCCAGCAAAAAATAGAATGGATTTGGCTTTATGAAAATCACAGGGATTTATTCGAAAAAGCAAAAGAATACGAAAAAGACGGTTACACCTGGATGCAGGGCGAAAGTTTAAATGAACTAATCAAACCCGAAAGAATAGAAAAAATTAAAGAAGATTATATTAAAAAAACAACAAATAAATCTAACACTAAATCACCATATCTGATTGATATTATAAGTGATGCAGAAGGCGAAGGGTGTAATATTTGCTTTATATAAAAAAATAATATGAATTTTTTTACCGAAGAATGGACTATTAAAGATTTATTATTACTATATGAAAATAATAAATTAAACTTAAATCCTCCATATCAAAGAAATGATATTTGGTCGAATCCCTCAAAAAGAAAACTAATTGATTCAATAAAAAGGAATTATCCTCTCCCGGTTTTTTTCCTTCATGACAAAGGAAATGATTCTTATGATATTGTAGATGGACAACAACGAACTAGGGCTATTTATGGATTTAATATAGGCATTAATGTGGGAACATCCGCCGGACAAACAATTTCGCATGTACATATACATTTAATTCCACGATACAAAGGGACGTGAAAAATCCTAATGGTGGAATACGAAATATTATTCCGTCGAAGGGAAATTATATAAATCTAATAAAAAATTAAATTACGGATAATTCCAAAACATATCCCGAAGCATGGAAAATTTTTAGTGAATGTGCTAGAAAATTTTCGCAAAATATAGAAGAAAAACGATATGGCATCCCTAATCCCTTAGATCTCAGTGATTATTTGTGGTCATTCGATCCAGGAATTCTTTTTGGGAAATTTAAAACTGCATATTATAAAGTATATAAAAAAAAAATACCTGAGATACAAGCGTTTGTTGATTTTCTTGTTTGGTTAGAAAAACTTGAGGGAAAAAAGATATAATATAACATAATATTTTATATAAAGAAAAATGATAAATAAGAACTTAATAAATAAAATGTTGAAAGCTAGAGCAAAACAAGCAAAAAGGCTTTTTAATTTGTGTGAAATAAATAATGAGGGAACTTATGACAAACTTCACATCATTGAAAACTCCAGATTTCCAGATGAAAAAAAAGAGTATCGAGTATATCACGCTGATGGATATTGTTTTGATATAACAAAAGAGAAAATAGAATTATCGGAGGATGAAAGTTGTGATTCCGGCATTGGTGGATATGAATACATTTTTAACGAAGGACTATATGAGGGATTTAAAGAAATTACGGTTGAAGAAGCAATTAAATTATTAAAACAATTATGAAAACACGTCCGCTTTTAAGAACTGATTTGCCAAAGAAAAGAAGTACTTGCGATTCATTACATATTCCTGTTTTATTAAAAAATAAAAAAAGATTTATTTGTGATATCCATTTTGCAAATGATCACCTATGCTATTTGGAAAACGCTAAAGGTATTCCAACCAGAATACGTAACTTACAGCTAATAATTGATGGCCGTAGCAATGAAGATATTAAAAATGAAATTGAACGAAAACAAAAAAAACAGAGAAACCTTTCCCAACATGTCCAAAAATTACAACGTGAAATAATGAAATTGAAATCAGAATTGAGCCTGTAATTAATTTTGTGTTTTACAGTAATTATTTTACATAATTTATCCTTTCCTGTGTTCCAAATCAACATTGTAATTACATTTCAAAAAAATTAATTTGATAAACTTCGATGTTGATGGAATCTGTATAAAATGACTTAATCCACCAACGTCAAATTTAATAAAAACATAACGATATGAAATTATTATTTTTAATTTTTTCTGTTTTTATAGGCACGAGTCCTTATTTTAATTTTGATAATAGTTTATCCGGAAATGATTTTCCCGATACAACAGGGGTCTTCAGGATTTCAAAAGATGATTTGATGAAGACCGACACATATCTTGCTTCACGGGAAATCGGCGGAAGGATGGGAGGCAGCGAAGGTTTCTACAAAGCCGAGGATCATATGGCAGGTGAATTTAAGAAATTAAATCTTAAACCTCTCGGAGATAACGGATATTTTCAAAATTTAACGGTGGAATATAACGAGATATTACCTCCGTGCAAATTTAATTTGATTAATCCCGACGGTTCGCAAAAAATATATTCACTCGGAAAAGATTTTGTATGCAGAGGTTTTACAGGTTCGGGTAAATTTACGGCTGACGTTGTATTTTGTGGTTACGGATTTTCGGAGCCTGCTTATGATGATTATAACAATATCGATGTTAAGGGAAAAATCGTTATGATATTTAAACAGAATCCGGCATGGAAACTCGATGATAAGGATTGGAGTCCGTCTCTCAGAAATAAGGAAAAAATTGCATCCGACCGAGGAGCACTTGCAATTATTTTCGTATCCAAACANNACCAGAACCCGCAAAAGCCCATCGGGAGCGTACTTGACGGTGAAGGAACGCAAAACGAAAATTTCCCGATGATTCACGCAGATATTCCGGTTGCAAATGAAATTCTTGAGAATAGCGGGAATAAAATTACAGATCTGCAGACTATTATAGATTCTTTGAAACAACCCCATTCATTTGATTTACAAAAATCCGTTCTTTTAGAGGTGAACGCAAAATATGAAAAAGACAGAAAAACTATGAACGTAGTCGGAATGCTTGAAGGTAGTGATGAAAAACTTAAAAATGAATATTTGATTCTTGGTGCACACCTCGACCACGTTGGAACACAGGCAAATGAAATTTATTTCCCTGGTGCAAATGATAACGGTTCGGGTTCATCTGCCGTGCTTGAAATGGCGAGAGCATTTGCGAATTGCAGTGAAAGACCTAAGAGATCAATTGTGTTTGTACTTTTTTCAAATGAAGAATCGGGAATGCATGGCTCGGGATATTTTGCCGGGCATCCGCCTNNGGCAACACCATTTCACCAAAAAGGAATACCCTGTCTTTACTTTGTTTCGTTTTACAGCTATACGCATTTGCATTTAATCACCGATACGCCGGAAACGCTTAACCCGTCGTTGTTTGAGAAGATTACGAAATTATGTTATGTTACGGCAAGAGAAGTTGCTGATGGGAATTATAAACGAGAAACGGTTGTCAATTAGATAGTTAATAAGAATAAAGAATTTAAATCCCGATGAAGAACATCGGGACGCAAAGAAC
>PNBM01000130.1 GCA_003135995.1 Ignavibacteriota bacterium
AAGCTATTGAAATCGGGCATATATTCAAGCTCGGGACGAAATATGCGGAAGCATTGCATGCATATTATCTCGATAAAGAGGGAAACGAGCATCCGGTTATAATGGGCAGTTACGGGATTGGAATTGAAAGGATTGCAGCGGCATACATCGAACAGAACCATGATGATAAAGGAATTATATGGGGCGGAGAAATTTCTCCGTTTAAAGTTCATTTAATAAGTGTGAATGCTTCGAATGAAATTGTAAAAAATAAATCCGAAGAGGTTTATAAAGAGCTGACTGAAAAAAATATTGAAGTTTTATATGATGACAGACTTGAAGTCAGACCCGGATTTAAATTTAACGATGCAGATTTACTGGGAATACCGGTACAGGTGATTATAGGCGAGAAAAATCTGAAGAATAACAACGTAGAAATTAAAATGCGAAGAACGGGCGAAAGAATCATATTATCGCTCGATATTTTCTTTGAAAAATTATCTGAAATGATTAATGAACATTGAAAAGATTTTAAAAAGAAAATACATTCTCGCTTCGAAATCAGCAAGGCGGATAAAGCTGCTTGAACAAATAGGATTAAATTTCAAATCTGTCGACAGCAATTTTGATGAACTTGAATTATCATATCACAATCCTGTAAAACTTGTTTTGCACAATTCAGAAAATAAAGCCGGAATCGTTGCTAAAAAATTTTCCAATGAAATCGTAATCGGAGCAGATACGATTGTTGTATTAAAAAAGAAAATTCTGAATAAACCTGCGAATTTAAAGGAAGCGGCACTTTATTTAAGAGAACTAAGCGGAAATGTACATACGGTTTATACGGGTATTTGCGTAATCGATACGGGACAAAATAAAAAAATAACCGGAGTTGAAAAAACGCAAGTTCACTTCAGGGAAATTCCAAAGAATGAAATCAATTATTACGTAAAAACTTACAAACCGCTGGATAAAGCGGGTGCATACGGTATTCAGGATGATTTCGGATGCTTGTTCATAGACAAAATTGCCGGAGATTATTATAATGTTGTCGGATTGCCGCTTGTCAATTTATATAATATTCTGAAACGTTTATAAAAAATAGAAATTTGTTTTCAAAATATAAAAAGAAAATTTTATTATCGGTTGTATTCGGAGCTGTAATATATTTAGCTTTCAGTATTTATGCTGATTTCGATAAATTATTGATTTCATTCGGAAAGTTTAACTGGTGGTGGCTTCCGCTTATTCTTGCTTTATCATTCGGAAATTATATCTTCAGGTTCCTCAAATGGCAATATTACACTAAGATTATCAACATAGAAATACCTGTAAAGAAAAGCTTTTTAATTTTTTTATCTGCATTTGTAATGAGTGTTACCCCCGGGAAGATGGGGGAAGTATTAAAATCATATTTATTAAAGGAAGAAAACGGAACGGCGATAAGCAAATCCGCTCCGATAATAATAGCAGAGAGGCTGACTGATTTTATTTCAATTGTACTGCTTTGTATATCAGGAGCTTATGTTTTTAATTACGGACAAAGTTTAGTAATTTTAGTAGGTGTCTTTTTTCTGGGAGTTACAGTCATTATTAGTTATAGAAAATTATCATTAAAATTAATATCATTTCTCGAAAAAATAAAATTCATTTCAAAGCATATACATAAAATTCATACTGCCTATGATAGTATTTACAATCTTGTAAAAATTAAGCCGTTAATAATTGCGACACTGATAAGTTTAGTTTCCTGGTTTTTCGAATGCATGGGTTTTTTCATTGTTTTGAAAGTTTTTGCTCAGACAAGCAATATTGATGTGAGTTTAATGACGGCAACATTTATATATGCCTTTTCCACAATTGTCGGTGCAATAGCCATGATGCCGGGCGGAGTCGGAGCAACTGAGGCGACACTTACCGGGCTAATGCTACTTTTACAGATTCCAAAGGATATTTCGGTTGCATCAACGATAATTATCAGGGTATCCACGCTGTGGTTCGCGGTGCTGGTTGGGATAATTGCTTTATATATATATCAGTTAATGACAAACAGGAAGATTGAAAAAATGTAAGTTTGAAATTATGAAGTATAATTCACTTGAAGTAAATACTTATAACATATATATTAATTGTTTTATATTTAATCTAAATTGAATAATCAATCATCAAGAAAAATCCGAGTATTGATTGGAAAAGTTGGTTTGGATGGACACGATAGGGGTGCGAAAGTCATTGCTTCTGCATTACGGGATGCCGGAATAGAGGTTATATACGCGGGTTTGAGGCAAACACCGGAATCAATGGTTGAAGCCGCAATTCAGGAGGATGTTGACGCCATCGGTGTGAGTATCCTTAGCGGAGCTCATATGACAATTTTTCCAAAAATCAAGAAACTAATGGACGAAAAGGGTATGACTGATGTTTTACTTTTCGGTGGTGGAATTATTTCAGAAGCCGACAAAAAAGAGCTTATAAAACTCGGTATCGGGGAATTATTTACACCCGGTGCCTCAACGATAGATATCGTCAATTACATAAAAAATTGGGTCAGTGTCAATCGATAACACTTAATAATCATTAAAAATCTTAACAAACTAAATGAATAAATTCGAACCCGTAAAATTCGGAACGGATGGATGGAGAGCGGTAATTGCGGATACTTATACATTTGAAAATGTTAGAAGGGTTTCATTGGCAACTGCCAGAGTTTTTAAAAATCATCCCAAAATTAAAAACGGAATAATAATAGGATATGATACGAGATTTCTATCCAAAGAATTCGCACACACTGCTGCTGAAGTCTTCGCAAACGAAGGGATAAAAGTATATTTATCCGATACATTTATTACTACTCCCGCAGTATCGTTGATTTCGAAAGATAAAAATCTCGCATTTGGTGTCGTGATTACTGCTTCACATAATCCTTATAAATATAATGGTTTTAAACTGAAGGATGAATTCGGAGGTTCGATGGACCCGGATGAAATCGTAAAAGTTGAAGCAGAGCTTGAAAATATCAAAGCAGTTGATATTATAAAGAAATTTTCTGAATTTCAAAATGAAGGTATTATAGAATACACTGATGGCAGGGGTTATTACATACAAAACCTGAAGTCAAAAATCGATATCGATAAAATTAAAAAATCGAACCTTGAAGTAATTTATGATGCAATGTATGGGTCGGGTCAGGGTAGTATTTCAGAAATAATCAAAGTAACTGAACTGCATGGTGAGATAAATCCTTCATTTGGCGGAGGAGCACCTGAACCTGTCGAAAAAAACCTTGGTGAAATTTGCAGAATAATGGGAAACAAAAAATTTGATATAGGGATTGTTACTGACGGAGATGCAGACAGGATTGCAATTATAGATGAAAGCGGAAAATTTATCGATGCTCAGAAAACTTTTGCTTTATTACTTTTATATCTGAATAAATATAAAAAGTTAACCGGAAAAGTGGTCAGGGGATATTCCACGAGCGATGTTATAAAAAAATATTGCGATAAATACGGACTTGAATTACAGACGGTACCAATCGGGTTTAAACATATTTCGAAAATTATGATTACCGAAGATGTATTGATTGGTGCAGAGGAAAGCGGGGGAATAGGCATTAAAGGACATCTGCCGGAACGCGATGGAATTTTCAACGGTCTTTTATATCTCGAGATGCTTGCGGCTACAGGGGAAAGTTTATCACAATTAAAAAAAGAACTTGAAGATGAATTCGGAATATATTTTTATAAAAGAATAGATGTTCATACGACTGAAAGCAATAAACAAAAAACCTTATCAACGTGCAGTCAGTTCAAAATAGGAGATTCAATAGGAAATAAAAAAATTACGGATATCGGAAACCTCGATGGTTTCAAATTTTCTTTTAATGATGGATGGATAATAGTACGAGCTTCCGGAACCGAGCCTCTTTTGCGCTTTTACAGCGAAACATATGATACCGATAACACATTAAATGTTTTAGAAAACACAATTAAACAATTTAAACTTAAATAAATTATTATATTTATGATTTTAATAAAAAAAATCTGTGTATTAAATTTTGTTTTATTATTAATATTTAGTTTTCAAGAATTAAATGCTCAGCAGAATCAATTAAATACAAGGGATATTCAGTCACAGCAGTCACAGCAAACAACTAATGTGAAAGTAAATGCTGATATTCCGGATTTAATGACAGCACTAAAAAATCTACCCGTACCTACAACACTGGCATTAGAGGGTGCAATTAATCCGGATAAATATATAATCGGCCCTAACGATTTATTTCTACTCGGAATTTATGGCTTTGTAAATTCTCAGGTCCAGTTACTGGTAAACCCTGAAGGTTCTGTTATCATCCCTTCTGTTGGTGAAATTAATGTAAACAAAATGTCGATAACAAATGCACGTGAAAAAGTTATCAAAGCATGTAAAAAAAGATATTATTCGAGTGATATTAGTTTTACACTCCAAACTCCACGTAATTTTTTAGTTATTATAGACGGATTGTATCAAGGTATTGCCTTGAGCACACCTGTGACGCGTGCATCGGATTTGATTAAATCTATCGTCTTTGATACTTTAAACGTTTCAAGGGTTGCGTATGAAAAAACGAGTAATATGGAATATGAAAAAACTTATTTCAGGACTCATATATCGATGCGGAACATGTTATTGATTAGAAAAGACGGTTCTCAACAAAAAATTGATTTATACAAGTATTATATAACAAGGGATGATAAATATAATCCATTCTTACTTGATGGTGATGTTATAAAAATATCAAACACTCTGGTTGATCAAAATTATATCACCGTATTAGGGGCTGTTCAGCTCGGAGGATTATATGAATATTCTGAAGATGATGATCTCGAAACTGCAATCGGATTAGGCAGAGGATTTGACGTTCAGGCTGACAAGGACAGTATTACAGTTTATCGGCCAAGGAAGAATAGCTCTATTGTAGATAGTTATAAATTATCTTTTGATAAAGATAAGAATTTTAAAATTGAGATATATGATAGAATATATTNNGAATATATGTTAAATATAAATCAGATTATCAAAAAATGGCGACGGTTCTGATACTTGGGGAAGTTGAAAGCCCCGGTTATTATCCTGTCACCTATAAAAACACAAGAATAAGAGATGTTATTAATTTGGCAGGAGGTTTCAAGAAAACAGCTTATCTGCCTTTGAGTATTTTATTCAGAAATTGGGATGCCGAATATTCATCTAAAGACACGATGGAATATTATTTTAATAAAAGAGCTAATGACATCTTAATAACTTCAAATGACAGGGATAATTATCGCATAGATTTACAAGCAAGAAGGAACCGTGTGATTATAGATTTTAATAAATTAATCAATAATGATGAATCTCAAAACGTTATTCTTGAAGATAAAGATATTATTTACATTAACGATAATAAAAATATAGTTTACGTTTACGGGCAAGTGAATAATGAAGGTTATGTTCCATATGAATCCGGAAAAGATTATAATTATTATATAGAAAAAGCTGGCGGGTATGGATTAGCTGCCGATGAGAGTAATACAAGGATAATCAAATTTAACACAAGAGGATGGTATAAAGCAGAATCGGCGGTTGTTCAAAATGGAGATTTTATTTATGTACCTAAAATAGACAAAAAACCGTTTTCCGAAAATATTACGGTCATAAGTCAAATCGCAAGTGTATTACTGGGTATAATTTCAACTTATTTACTAATTAAAAGTACGAGTAAATAGTTTATCTTAAAAAACAAAAAAATAAATTACAATAATTTTACACATGGATAATACAATCGATAATGAAAAAAAAGATACTGTATATTTTGAATTTTCAATAATAGATATTGTTAATATTTTATTAAAATACAAGAGAAAAATCTTAATTATAACTCTTTCTGTTGGGTTATTAGCAGGTCTATATATATTCTTAATTGCAAAACCGATATTTTTATCAACCGGAACTGTAAAAACCACTTCAAAATCAAGCGGTCTGGCCGGGATGGTAACTCAAGGATTACCGGATATTGGTGATTTGGGAGATTTAACAGGAAGTTCTGCCGCGGGGAAAGAATTAGCATTATATGAAAATATATTGACGAGCCGAAGGTGCCTTGAGGAGGCAATTATTAAATTTAATTTGAATGAGGATTGGGATTTCAAATACATGCAGGATGGTGTTAAAAATTTCAGGGATAATATACTAGACATCAAAAAAGACAAACTGGCGGGCACGATGGATATAGGGATTTACGATGATAATCAAACCCGGGCAAAAGATATTGCGGAATTTATGATTTCTCAATTAAATAAGATTAATATTGAATTAAATGTTCAGAACGCGAAAGCTAACAGAGAATTCATAGAGCAAAGATATTATCTGGTCAGGCAAGATCTTAGAGCTTATGAAGATAGTCTGAAGACATATCAAGACTCATATGGAATTGCCCCGGACCTAAAAGCAAAGGCAGTTGCACAAGCTGAAATCCAGATGGAAACAGAAGTTAAGTCTGAAGAAATCAAACTGGAGATGCTAAGAAAAATACTAAGTCCTGAAGCATCGGAAATAAAGCTGCAGGAAAACAAAATCGCAGATCTAAAAAATCAATTATATGATATTTTAAATTCCAAGGATAGCACCGCATCATTAAATCTTAAAGGGGCACCAAAGATAATTTTGAATTATCTGAGATTAGTCCGAGAGGTAGAAATTCAAAATAAAATGCTGGCTTTTATTTTGCCTTTGTATGAGCAAGCTAAAATCGAAGAAAAAAAGGAGACACCTTCCGTAATTATTCTTGACCAGCCGAATTTCCCGGAAAAGAAAACCAAGCCAAGAAGATTAATATTCATTTTAATTTCATTAGTCTTATCTTTTACTATTTCTTCAACCTGGTTTATTATTTATTCAAAATGGAAAATATTCAAAGCCCAATTTTTAAGAAAATAAAAATTGCCTATAATAACGACAGTATAATAATATATTTGTCGTTTTTTCTGGTACTTTTTATGATGTACAGGAACTCCTGGTTGCCCGGAGGTTTAATGTTTATCGGGAAAGAAAATTTTGTTGTTCTTGTTCTGTCAATATTTTTTTTCTGGCTGGTATTCGATTTTAACAAGGTTTTTTCTCTTAAATTCAGCTTGAAATCGGAATATTTTGGTCTGGGTACATTAATATTGATAGGTATTTATTCTGTCATTTACAATGTTTCAAACGAGTTCATCAATTTATATAATATAACCAGATTTATAGCATTTATTTTTTATGCATTTTTGTTCTTTTATTATTTACCTAAGCTAATATTAATAAATAATTCCTATTTTAAATCCATCACTAAGTTTTATGCTATATTAGGATCCGCAGTCGGCATTATAGGAATTCTCATGTATATTGTTGGTTTTGTGCCATNNTTTGTGCCATATAGTTATTATACAGCTAACTCAAGATACATATCGGTAATTATTCATCCGAATCAGGTATCTCTGCTATTAACTCCCACTACTATCACAACATTATATTATTTTCTTATTAACAAACAAAAATTTTCAGTTTATAAAAAGATATTTTATATTGTTTCAGTTCTCATTCAATTGTTGTCGCAATTTCTTACATTATGCAGAGGTGGTATATTAGGTACTTTCATAGGAGTATTATTACTTTTATTTTTTTTCTATAGAGGTAAAATTTTTATTTTAATTTCAGTTTTTATATCANNTTTATTATTTTATTAATACAATATTTTTGTCAAAGGGCAACGTTTCAAATATCGGCAGATTTCTTCTTCTAATCCCGGTGTATAATATGTTGGTTGAGAAAAATATGCATACGTTTTTCGGATATGGAGTTACAAATGCTTTTAAAGCCTTTGAAGACTACAGGGCTAAATTTGATGTACTTGAACCAGTTAATAATCCACACAATGTTATACTTTCAATGTTTATTATGTTCGGACTTATTTTTACTATTTTCTTTTTAATATTTTTCATTTCTTTACTAATAAAGGGCTGGAGATATTCTTCCCGGGCAAAAGAAAGAAACACCAAAATGTTCTACGGGTTTTTATTCGCCAGCACATTTTCAATATTTATACAGGGAGTAACTGATTCTGCGATAATAATGCCCGAATATTACGTTATGCCACCTTTTCTATTAAGTCTTGGTTTACTGTTTCTATTCACGAGGCAAAAAAATAAATTTACTTATAACTAAAAAGACTATATTTTTGAAACAACCATTAATTACAGCAATAATCCCGACTTACAATTCTGAGAAATATATAAAAGGAGCTATTGAATCAATATTAAATCAAACTTATAAAAATATAGAAATTATTGTGTTTGATGATTGCTCGACTGATTCGACGAAGCAAATATGCGAATTATATAAGGGGTATTCAAATTTCAGTTTTATAATTGATAATCAACATACCGGTAATATAGCTAAAGCGAGAAACTGTTCGATAGATTTGGCAAAAGGGGAATATATTGCTTTTTTAGACAGCGATGATTTATGGGAACAAAATAAAATTGAAGAACAATTAAAATATACGGATAGATATAATTTCATATGTTCAAATGCAAAAATTATAGATAATAAAAACAATATCATATCGGATGAATATTTCACCGATATGCATAATATTAATGAAATAAGCATTTGTGATTTAATCATCGATAATTTTGTAATTACATCTACCGTTCTTTCCAAAAAAGAAGTGATAATAAAAGCAGGATATTTTTCAAATGAACTCGGTAATTTAGCTGAAGATTATGCACTCTGGCTAAACGCTGCAAAAATTTCCGAAATCAAATATCTAAATGACTCTCTTATAAGATACAGAAGACATACAACAAATATATCATACAGAGNNAGACGATGTATTTAGAATAAATATGTTACTTGAAACAATTAAATTGAGAAATCAATTCACACATACGGAAGACAGAAATTTGAACAGAATGGCTATTAAAGGAATTATTAACATAAAAAGCGAACTTGCAGAAACATATCTAAAAAATAACAGATATGATGAATATTTTAAAAACATGAAATATATTTTTATAAATTATTCTCCGAAAACTTCAACTGAATATTTTAAATTATATTTTAAATTTTTTTACCTGTTATTAAAAAAGTTAATTAAAGGGAGCAACAAATCAAAGAGATAGTAAAATCAACTTCGAAATTATCTGTTTTTACTTTTACGAATATATTTCTCGGCATAGTCAGGGTAAAAATGTTTTCTCTGATTCTCGGCGTCTCGGGTCTCGGAATTATATCACAATTACTTAATTTCCAAACTTTTGCAATTTTTATTGTATCCGTAGGAATACCACTCGGATTTACCAAATATATATCGGAAAGTAAAGATGATGATAAGCACCTCACAAACATTATTTTTCTTAATTCTCTCAGAATCCTCACAATATCATCAGTAATTTTTGCGATTATAATATCTATATTATCGAAGTACATATCCGATTTTTTATTTAATGACGTCAACTTTTATTATTTTATCTTAATACTTGCTCTTTTTATTCCTTTTTCTGCCTTTAGCGGTTTTTTAGAGGCTTACTTAAAAGGGTTGAGGGATATTAGTCTTCTCACTAAATTATTAATTTCTGCAGCAGTTACCGGTACGTTTTTTACATTAATATTTTTATTTTTGTTCGGACTTAATGGGGCAGTAATCGGATCGTTATCAAATTCTCTGATATCGACTGTGATCTATTTTGTTGTAATGAAAAAAAAATTGTTAATTCCCAAATTAAAAATATTTACAAGATTCAACAGGGAAATAATTGATAATATTATAAAAATTGGATTTGCAAGTTTAATCGCCGGAGCTTTTGCGCAATTAATATTATTATTAATTAGAACGATAACAATTGATCATATGGGTGTTTACGGGAATGGAATATTTCAAAGTGTTTTAACGATTTCTTTAAATTATTTCGGATTTATATTTATTTCTTTAAGTTCCTATTCATTTCCGAAAGTAGCAAGTTTAAAATTAAATAGTGAAATTGTTGAAGAAATAAATACCAACTTCAGATATATAATTTTTTTAATGATACCGTTAGTCGCTATTGTATTTGTGTTCAGAGAACTTGTCATTGCTTTGCTATTTTCCAGGGATTTCTCATCTGCAGAACCATTATATAAATTTCAATTTTTCGGTGATTTATTTAAAGCTTTTTCCTGGGTACTCGGATTATGGTTGCTTCCAAAATTGAAAATTATACTTTGGTTAAGTTTAGACGTAATATTATATACAAATTTTATTTTAATATATATTTGTTTATTAAAATTTTATTCTAATGGATTAGACAGTTTAGCTATATCATATCTGCTATCAAATTTTATTCATTTTATTATAAATCTAATAGCTTCAAGAAAATACATTAATTTCCGATTTTTCCCAAAAAATTTAAATGCTGCTATTACGGGAATATTTATTTTAGTAATTTTAGTATTTATTTCGGAATACAAAATTATACTTGGTTATATAAGCATATTTCCTGCTTTACTCATATGGTTTATTTATGCTATTAAAAAGAGCGAATGGCTTTTTATTAAGGATAATGTCAAAAAATATGTATATAGCAAATTTGTATCGTAAGAATTTTTTTTATTTGTATAATTAATTGAAAAATATATTATTTGTCTCACATAGTTCGTATTCTACAGGGGGAGCTGAAAATGATTTTGAAAGACTTTTGTCATACTTTTCAAACCTAAACGGTAAATATGACATACATTGTTTATTACCTTACAGCGAAGGGATTAAAATATATACGAGATATTGTAATGAATCCGGAATAATCAGAGAAGGAGTGTTCCCGACTTATTGGTGTAATTTAATGGATTATATTAAATATGTGATAAAAGGATTTATACAAGTCAATGAAATAAGAAAATTTATAAAAAATAAGAATTTCGATTTAATAATATTAAATGTCAGCGTATTAATTATTCCAGCCATATATTTTAAATTTAAAAAACAAAAAATAATAGTTTTCATAAGAGAATATATTAAACCCGATATATTCAGAAAACTTATTTATAAAATACTATCTAAAACTTCAATTTATTTATTCGCCGTATCCAATTTATTAAAAAAAGATTATGTAGAAATTACGAACACTGATAATATTTCTACCGTTTACTCAGCGATTGAAAACCAAAAAAATGATTTCATTCAAAATAATAAAATCATATATGAGAATATTGATAAAAAAATTTGTAATTTACTTTTTTCGAGCAGATTTAAATTATTAAATATTGGACCGGTATGTAAACTTAAAAATCAAATTTTAATAATAGAAGCTTTAAACCGAATAAAAACAAAAGGGCTTGATGTTCCAATTTTTATTAGCATAGGTGATTTTAATAAAAATTCAAAATATGTCAGGAAAATAACCGAATTAATTAATACATACGATTTAAATGAATATTGTTATTTCCTCGGAAATTTGAATAAAACAATTACTCATAATATACTTAATATCGCAAGCACTTTAATTATTTCATCTTTAAGCGAAGGAATGCCCCTTGTAATGGTAGAAGCAATGAAATTTGGTGTACCGCTAATAGCAACAAACGTAGGTGGAATACCCGAAATTATTAAAAACTCATTTAATGGTTTATTAATTAATCCTGACAGCACAGAACTTGAGGATGCGATTCTTAAAATTATACCTGATGACAATCTTAAAAATAATTTAATAAAAAACGCAAAAATATTTGAAGATAAATATTTCAATCTGGAAAAGAATTTAATTGAAATTGAATCTATTGTCGAAAAAATATTCTGAGAACACAGTAAAATTAATAAATCAAAAAGAATACATATTTTACGGAATTTAATAGTATCGGAAAGATAATAATATTTTATAAAAATCATAAATGATGATTCCCACAGTATCGATAATAATCGTAAATTACAATACAGATATTTATTTGAAAAAATGTTTAGATACTATTATTAAAAACACTAAAGGGATAACATATGAAATAATTGTCATAGATAATAATTCATCGAGACGTGAAATAGAAAAATTTCCCCTAATATTTCCAGATGTAAAATTTATATTTCGGAATTGTAATGACGGTTTTGGTGCGGGTTGTAATGAAGGGGTAAGAAATTCTTCATCTGATTTTATATTGATAGTAAATCCTGATATATTATTTATAAATAATGCTGTTAAGTTATTGTATGAAGTTATGATGAATTACAAAGGTATCGGTCTTTGTTCACCATTGTTTATAGACGAAAACGGAAACAGCTTATTTTCATTTAATAAATTTCCTAATTTAAAATGGGAGTTAATTGAATTTTTTGGATTGGATGGGACTAAAAGCGAAAATAAATTATTAAAATTATTAGATAATCATAGGGACCCTGATAAACCTTTTTATTTTGATAGTGTAACAGGAGCCTGCATGTTTTTAAGAAAAGATATCTTTTTAAAAGTCGGAGGTTTCGATACAAAAATTTTCCTTTATTATGAAGATACAGATATTCAGAAAAAAATTTCGAATGCAGGGTATAAAATTGCCTGCATACCTGCTATCAAAGTAATACATCATCAGAATATATCTACAAAAAAATCAGGTGATGAAAATTCGTATTTGTTAAATTTAAACAGAAGCAAACTTATATATTATTTAAATAATACGGGAGTAACCAAAAGAACAATTTTAAGAATAATGAACATTTTAAGTTATTTTTTAAGATTAATATCTCTTTATTTGAGATTAAAATATAAAAGCCAGAGAAAACAAAAGGCTTATCAGTATCTGCAAATATTAAAATATAATCTGTTTTATCATACAATCAAAAAATAAATATTTACACAGGAAAATTTATTTTTTTCTTCCGGAATATCCCGGCTTCACTACAGGCGGAATAAAATATCATAATAAAGTATATGAATATCTAAAAAAGACAACAGACGGAATTGAAATTCTTGGATTAAAACCTGATTTCGAGAACATCAAAAACAATAAAATCCTTAAGTTGCTTGCAGGCTTTTATTATGTGTCAAAAGTCGATAAGAATTCTATAATAGTAGTGACGAATACAGAATACCTCTATTTTCTTCTTCCTATATTTATTAGTAAATTATTGAAACGCCATAAGTACTATATGATAATACATCACTTGTTAAGTGATCAGCGGAAGAGTCCATTTAAAGATTTTATTGAAAGGGTGTACATTAAAACAGCAGATAAAATTGTTACGGTGAGCAATACTACACATAAAATTCTGTTAGAAAAAAAAATCATAAATAAGGACATAGATATTATAGAACCGGGTTTGGATATTTTACCCGAAAAAGAAATCAGGATCAAAACAAATGATATTTTTAAGATACTATTTATAGGTACTATTGAAAAGAGAAAGGGATTGAATCTTTTAATAGAAGCATTGCATATTTTACAATTCAATAAATTTGAATTAACTGTTATTGGAAATATAAAGACGTATAATTATTATTCAGAAATACTGAGTTTAATTGAAAAATACAGTTTGAAACAGAATATAATTTTTCTGCAAAATTTATCAAATGAAGATTTGATAAAAAAATATTCAGAATCGGATTGTTTAGTTTTCCCGACATTATGGGAAGGGTATGGAATGGTGGTAACAGAAGCAATGGCATGCGGATTACCTATTATTGCATCTGATATTCCTTCGATTCGGGAATTAATGTCAGAAGGAAAACACGGATATCTTGTTGAACCTTCAAGACCGGATTTAATTGCCGATAAACTGAATATATTATTCAATAATCCCGAACTTAGAAAAAGAATGGCAATAAATTGTATTGAAAAAGCAAAGCATTTTAAAAACTGGAACGAAATATCAAAACTTCATTATGAATTACTTGAAAAATTTCGAAAGCAATAAATTAACAACAACCGATATATAAATGAAAAAAATCAAAATATTAAATATTGTAACTAATGTAGAAGACGGCGGTCTGGAAATGCTTGTTTACAGGATTTATAAAGGACTCGATAAAAACAAATATGATTTAAATTTATGTTCGCTTATACCTTCACCGGATACTTTTATAATGAAAGATTTCAGGAAAGTCTGTTCCAATATATATAATTTAAATTTAACAAATAAGAATCTTAAATATTCCGATTATCTTAAAAATTTAGTTGAAATTTTTAAAATTGTAAAAATCATCCGGCAGAATAAAATTGACATAGTTCATTCACACGATTTTTTCCCTGCCCTCCATGCACGAATTGCGGTCATTATTTGTAAATTGACTTTCTCAAGGTATCCAAAAAAAGTTTATTCAACCTATCATAATACTTATTACTGGCTGAAGCCGGTTCATCGATTCATAAATAAGTTGTTATCTTATGTTACGACTAAAATTGTTTGTGTCTCAAAATCAGCCATGGAAGATGCGATTAAGAAAGAACATATAAACAGAAATAAATTCGTTGTTATTTATAACGGAATGAATTCCGATGAATTCTACCGTGATGATGAAATGAAAATTTCGCTAAAAGCATATTATAATTTTAAACCTGATGATTTCATTATAGGGAACGTAGGGGTTATTTCGGTTCGAAAAGGTCAAATCTATCTCCTGAAAGCTTTTAAAATATTATCAAATATTTATTCCAAATTAAAACTTGTTATAGTTGGAAGTATCAGAAATTTTGAAATGGATATTTATGATGAAATTATTAATTATATAAAAGATAATGAGTTGGAAGACAAAGTAAAAATTCTGGATACGGTCAGAGATGTAAACAAAATATATAATTTAATCGATATTTTTGTCATGTGCTCAATCACAGAAGGATTTGGCTTATCAGCTTATGAAGCAATGCTCACTGAAAAAATTTGCATATTTTCAGACATTCCGGTTTTTAAAGAACTTACCGACAACGGAAAAGCAGGATATCTTTTTGAGAATAAAAATCCTGAATCACTTAGCAAAGTATTGAAGGATGTTCTCGATAATTACGACAATCTCGGGGAGAGAAGAAAATTTGCGAGAGAACACGTAATTAAAAATTTCGATTACTTCGATATGGTTGAAAAATACGATAAATTATATTCATAAGACTAATTTTGGTAATATTTACATCTTTTCGTGAGATATATCTTTCAATAATCATTATTCATGCCGGGATACTTTAATATTTAATATTTCTTTTTGCATTTCAAAAAATTAAAATTATATGAATCTTTATGCTTACATTTGAAAGATACTTATTATCTTTGCCAATATTTTTTAAAAGATTTATTTATTGAATAATCAGGAATTTCTACCATTAGTTAGTATTTTAATGCCGACGTATAACAGGGCTCATCTTGTTGTAAGGTCAATTGATAGTGTTATATCACAATCATATAAAAATTGGGAGCTTTTGATAATTGACGATGGTTCTACAGATGGTACAAGGGAAATCGTTATCGAGTATTCCAAAAAAGACGAAAGAATTAAATTTATCAATATTCCACGCACGGAATTTAAGGGGATTTCAAAATATTTAAACTTAGGAATTGAAAAAGCAAAAGGTAAATATATAGCAAGAATAGATGATGATGATTATTGGTGTCATAAAGATAAATTAAATTATCAGGTTAATTTTCTTGAAAGTAATAAAGATTATGTATTGTGTGGCGGAGGTGTTCAACTTGTAGATATAAACGGAAAAGTTTTATATAAATATTTCGAAAATCATACAGACCGAGATATCAGGAGGAATGCTTTAAAATCGAATCCTTTCTCGCACAGTTCGGTTCTCTTTCGTAAAGAAATTGCTCAAACTTTAGGTGGTTATAAAGAATTAAGATATGCCGAAGATTGGGAAATTTGGTTAAGATTTGGAAAAGCAGGAAAACTTCACAATTTTAATGAATATTTTGTTACATATTTACACGCAGGACAAAATACTTCATTGTTAAATCAAAAAGACCTTGCAAAGAATATATTAAAACTCATAAAATCATACAGGCATGATTATCCGAATTATTATATAGGGTTTATGCTAAACTCAATGCAATACTTATATTCTTTCATGCCAATCTTTTTCAGGAAAAGAGTCCATACTTTTCTTGTTTATATAAAAAGAAAATATTTTTAATAAATCTTCATTTTAAACTATCTTGACAAAATATTTCATTGTCGGAGGTGCCGGTTTTATCGGTAGTCATTTAGTACGACACATTTTAAAAAGCGAAAAGGAATCTTTCGTTACAATATATGATAACTTTTCATCAGGTAAAATGTGGCATCTTGATGAAGTTAAAGAATTTAAGAATCTTAAAATCATAACCGGGGACATTAAAGATTTACTTTTATTAAAATCTTCGATGAAAGGAAATGATATAATTTATCATTTTGCGTCTAATCCCGATATTTCCAAAGCAATTACACAACCCGATATTGATTTCTGGGAAGGAACTTATCTTACGAATAATGTTCTGGAAGCAATGCGTGTCAATAATATTAAAAAGTTATTATATGCTTCGGGGAGCGGGATATACGGAGATACAGGTTTTCTGGAAATTAATGAGAATTATGCACCGCTTCTACCGATATCAACTTACGGTGCGAGTAAATTATCCTGCGAAGCTTTAATCTCGTCATATTGCTTTATGTTCGATATGAATGCTGCTGCTTTCAGATTTGCAAATGTTGTGGGACCAAACCAAACACATGGTATCGGTTATGATTTTGTCAGAAAACTTTTGTCTGACCCGTCAAAACTTGAAATTCTCGGAGATGGTACGCAAAGTAAATCTTATATTTATGTGAATGACATTATTGAAGCCTTACGATTAATAGAACTGAAATATTTAAATAATTTTTCATATTTCAATGTAGCCACTCTTGATTTTATTTCAGTCAAAGAAATCGCCGATATTGTAGTCGAACTTTTAAAATTGAGTAAAGTAGAATACAATTTTACGGGAGGAGACAGAGGTTGGAAAGGTGATGTACCTATAGTAAGACTTAATTCCGACAAAATCCGTAATCTCGGATGGAAAAATTTATATTCAACTGAAGATGCAATTATAAAATCCGTATCTTCAATAATAGAAGATTCTAAATTAAATAAATTTAATTGGGAGAAAAAATAATATGATTATTTCTAGGGCTCCCGTAAGACTATCGATGGGAGGCGGAGGTACCGATTTAAAGTCATATTACGAAAAATATGAAGGGTTTTTGATGGCTGTAACAATAAACAAATATGTGAATATATTGGTAAATAAAAGATTTCAAAATAATATCAGGTTATCTTATTCCGAAACTGAAATCGTCGATAATCTTGAAGATATAAAACATAATTTATTCAGAGAAACTCTGAAGTACCTCAACATTAAAAATCAAATTGAAATTGTATCTGTAGCAGATATTCCTTCAAACTGCGGACTGGGTACATCCTCGGCTTTTACAGTCTCATTGTTAAACGGATTATACAGTTATAAAAGAAATTATATTTCCATTAAAGAATTAGCTGAAGATGCCTGCCATCTTGAAATAGATATTCTCAAAGAACCAATAGGAAAGCAAGACCAATACGCATCGGCATATGGGGGTCTGAATGCTTATTATTTTCATAAGGACGGTTCGGTAGACGTTGAAACCGTGAACATCAAAGAAGAAAAATTGATGGAATTACAGAATAACATTCTTTTATTTTATCTAAAATCTGAACGCTCAGCAAGTCAAATATTAAAGACTCAGAATAAAAAAAGTTTAGATGGCGATGCTTCGACTTTAGAAAAATTAAATAAAATAAAGGAAATAGGATTACACACAAAAGAAGTTTTTGAAAAAGGAAACATAGATGAATTTGGTGAAATACTCCATGAGCACTGGTTAACAAAAAAAGGATTATCCGAGAAAATATCGGACGATTTCATTGATGATGTTTATGAAGAGGCCAGAAAAAATGGTGCGTTAGGTGGTAAAGTTGTGGGTGCGGGCGGCGGCGGATTTCTAATGTTATATTGCAGTAAAAACAAATCGGAATTGATATCTGCTTTATCAAAATTCGATTTACATCCGATGTGGTTTTCATTTGAGCAAGAAGGGGTTAAAAAAATATTTTCGAATTAAATTATATATAACAATGAAATTGATTGATATTGCGGTCATAACAGGTGCTGGTAAAGGAATAGGAAAAGCAACAGCTTTAAATCTCGGAAAAATGGGAATCTTCGTGCTTTGCATATCAAAATCACAAAATGCTGAAAATACGAAAAACGAGATAATTAAAAATAATGGAAAAGCGGATTTCATCCAAACTGATTTATATGATTATCAGAAATCATTTGAATTAGTATCTTCCTGGTTTAAAGATAAAAATTTCAATAAAATCGGGGTCGCTCTGGCAGCGTCTGATTTGGGAGAACCTACTAATGCAGAAAAATTTGATGGCGATGTTTGGGATAGATGTTTAAGAATTAATGTAACGGGAAATTTATCTGTTCTTTATGCAATTTTGCCCAAAATGATTAAATCAAAATTCGGCAGGATAGTATTTTTTGCAGGAGGTGGTGCTGCTTATTCATATCCGTTATTTTCTGCTTATTCCGCTTCCAAAACTGCCGTAGTCAGGACAGTGGAAAATCTCAATGAAATGTTAAAAGATAAAGGAGATTTTGCAATTTCTGCTCTCGCTCCCGGTGCGGTTGAAACCGATATGCTTACGAAAGTAAAAAGTGCCGGCGCTGAAGTAAGAACCACAGTAGATATAAAGGAACCTGTAAATTATGTGACCGAATTTTTAAATGCTGAATCTTGTGGGTTTTCAGGTTCATTTGTTCATGTTCGCGATATTTGGAAAGAATATCTCAATAATAATAAACTCGTAGATAATAACTTATGGAAACTAAGAAGAACAGAAAAATAAAAATTGCATTAGCCGGTGCAGGTCTGATAGGTAAGGAACGCATTGTTGCAATTAACAACCTTATTCAAAGAGGTTTTGAAATAGATTTTATAGGAGTCTTCGATCCTTTAATAAAAAACAAGAATGACCTGACAAATAAATATAAAATCAAATTTCTTGACAGCGAAGAAGATTTGTTTAAACATTCGCCCGATTGGCTTTTTATTGCAATCCCTCACGATGATGCTGTATCTCTTTGCATAAAGGGGTTAAAAAATAATGTAAACGTATTAATCGAAAAACCGCTGGGCAGAAATCTTAAGGAAGCACAGGAGATTTACAGCAACATAAAAAGAGATAACCAGCTTTACGTGGGTTTTAATTACAGATTTTACGATGGTGTTAAATCCTTAATAAAACATATTGACGAAGGGAAATTCGGAAATTTGATTTCCATAAATATGATATTAGGACACGGGTGTAATCCTGATATAACGAAGTCCTGGAAATTAGACCCTGTGAAAGCCGGGGGTGGTTGTCTGATTGACCCGGGAATTCATTTTATAGATTTATGCAGAATTTTTTCTAATGACAATATAAAAAGTTGTAAAGGTTATTTTTGGGATGGCTTCTGGAAAACTGGGATTGAAGAAGAATGTAATATTATGTTTGATTGTAATAAATTTATTGTGAATATGCAAATATCTATAGTAAAATGGAGAAGCACATTCCGTATCGAGGTAAACGGTGACGAAGGATATGGTATTATTAACGGCAGAAACAGAAGTTACGGGATTCAAAAATATTATTTTGGTAAGAGATGGGGTTGGCAGAGCGGAAAATCACAGATAGAATCAGAAGAATTAATCGTTGAAGATAACGGAGAAGATGTTTTTATTAAGGAAACTCAAAATCTTTTATATCCCGAAAATGAAAATTCTGTTCACGTTTGTAATTCACTCGAAGCTCTCCGGAATATGGAGATATTTGAAATGATTAAATCCAATATCTCTCTTAAATAATATCAATGATAGATTCCATTGTTATCCTTGCCGGCGGTCTTGCAACAAGACTGAGACCTATCACATCCACGATTCCTAAGTCTTTATTAGAAATAAACGGTAAACCGTTTATAGATTACCAGCTGGAATTATTAAGAAAACAGAATATTACCAATGTAATTATTTGTGCAGGTTTTATGGGAGAAGAAATCCGAAAATATGTGGGGGATGGTGACAAATACGGATTAAAAATTTCATATTCTTTTGACGGTGATAAGTTATTAGGAACAGGCGGAGCAGTTAAAAAGGCATTGAATCTAATAAATGGTACTTTCTATGTTATGTATGGGGACTCTTATTTAAATATTGATTTCGGTTCAATAAATCAATATTTTAACAAATTCGATAAGTCCGGGCTTATGACTGTATATAAGAATGATAATAAATGGGATAAAAGTAATATTATTTTTGAAAACGGGAAAATAGTAAATTATGATAAAAAAGTATATGTTCCTGAAATGAAATATATTGACTATGGGTTAGGAATATTTACTGAAAAAAGTTTTACAAGTTTCCGGGACAAAGAAATATTTGACCTTTCTGATGTGTATACCGACTTACTTCAAAATGATAATCTTATCGGGTATGAAGTTAAAGAAAGGTTTTACGAAATCGGCTCATTTGAAGGTTTAAAAGAGACTACAGAATTTTTATCCGGACAAAATAAAAATGATGGAAAATTATACCGATAAATATTTATCCGAAGCAACTAAAATAATACAGTTAATCGATAAAAAAAATATCGATGCCGCGGTAGAATTGCTTTCGGATGTGAAAAAATCCGATGGAAGAATATTTTTTCTGGGAGTAGGCGGAAGTGCTGCCAATGCATCACATGCTGTGAATGATTTTCGGAAAATAGCAGGTATCGAATCTTATGCCCCAACGGATAATGTATCGGAATTAACAGCCCGTACAAACGATGACGGCTGGGAATCTGTTTTCGTAAATTGGTTAGCGGGAAGTAAGTTGAATTCTAATGATTGTATCTTTATTTTTTCGGTGGGCGGTGGAAATATTGAAAAGAATATAAGCGTTAATCTTGTTAACGCCTTAAAATATGCTAAAGAAAAAAATTCTAAAATTGTAGGTATTGTAGGCAAAGATGGTGGATATACCGCAAAGGTTTCAGATGTTTGTATAATTATTCCTACTGTAAATAGTAATACTATAACACCACACTCAGAATCTTTTCAGTCTGTCATCTGGCATTTGATTGTTACTCATCCCGCATTGAAATCTTTTGAAATGAAATGGGAATCGACAAAATAAATAAAGCAGTTTTTCTGGACAGAGACGGTGTTATTAATGAACCTGTATATAATCACAAAACCGGAGAATTGGAACCACCCCATGATATCAAAGATTTAAAGTTATATGACTGGACTATTGAAAGTCTGAAAAGATTTCAGAATATGGATTATTTAATGTTCGTAGTATCAAATCAGCCGGATTACGCTAAGGGTAAAACTACACTGGAAAATTTAAGAAATGTTCATAATGAGCTGATAAAGATATTCGACAAAAATGATTTAATGTTCAGGGAATATTTCTATTGTTATCATCATCCTGAAGGAATAATACCTGAATATAGTATTAAATGTGATTGCCGAAAACCCGCTAATGCTAATGTTATCAGGGCAATAAATAATTATAATATTAATCGAAATCACTCATGGTTTATAGGGGACAGAGATTCTGATATAATATGCGGAAAAAATTCGGGACTTAAAACAATATTTATCAACGAAAAAAATTTAAATCACAATTTAGCAGATTATAATGTAAAAAATTTACAAGAAGCTGCTGAAATTATTTCACAAATTAAGAACTTAAAAAATGACACCAAATCCGGGAAAACTGAAAATTAAGATTTTTGCAGATGGAGCAAATGTTGAGGAAATGATTAAAGTTTATAGAGAAGGTTTGGTAAAGGGCTTTACGACAAATCCGACTTTGATGAAAAAAAATGGTATTAAAAATTATGAAAAGTTTGCAAAAGAAATTTTAAATGAAATAGTCGATCTTCCTATTTCATTTGAAGTGTTTTCGGATGAATTCGATAACATGGAAAAGGAAGCAAGATTAATATCATCATGGGGCAAAAATGTATTCGTAAAAATTCCAATAACAAACACAAAAAAAGAATCATCTATTCCACTTATTAAAAAATTATCCCATGACGGGCTGATGCTAAATATTACAGCGATGCTCACAGTTGAACAGGTTGAAAATGTAGCTTATAATATTTCACCCGAATCCAAGACAATTGTATCAGTTTTTGCCGGCAGGATAGCTGATACCGGCAGGGATCCTATTCCATACATGAAGGAATCCTCTGAAATATTGAAAGAAAATAAAAACTCAGAACTTCTCTGGGCGAGTCCGAGAGAATTATTGAATATTTTTCATGCCGAAGAATGTAATTGTGATATTATTACGGTTACAAATGATATCTTGAAAAAACTAAGTATGGTTAATAAAGATTTAGAAGAGTTATCGCTTGATACCGTTAAAATGTTTTATAATGACGGCAAAAATTTAGGATATAATATTTTAGATAAATAATTTTATTTAACTTAAGAATTTATTTTCGTGTCAAGGTTCAAGGAATTATTATTTTTATTGATATCAGATTTGATTTTTATATCTGTTGCCTACTCTGTATATTATTATTTCAGGATTGAAACCGGTTTAATAAAATATACAAACCCGGTTTCCTACCTTATTCCAATGCTTGTCATTAATATTTACTGGTTAATAGTATTTTCTTTTTTTGGATTATATCAGCATTGGTTTGTAAGGTCGAGATTCGATGAATTTTCCTCCGTTTTCAAAACTGTCCTGGTAGGGTGTTTATTTTTATTTTTTGCTATATTTATCGATGATTATATGAAAGATGCGGCTATTATATCAAGATTTTTGATTTTAATTTACGCAACCATCATGATTTTCTTCATATCGCTCGGGAGAATATTAATTCGCGGATTCCAGATTAATTTACTTGAAAGAGGATTAGGTCTTTCAAACACGATTATAGTTGGTAATGGTGAGAAAGCTCATGAATTGTATGACATGTTAATAAAATATCCCCGCCTGGGATATAAATTCAAAGGATTCATAAGATTGGATTCCGAGGTAGAATCGGAAAATGACGTCGGTGTAATAAAAGAATTAAAAGATGTGATTCGAAGAGAGAAGANNATATTATTTGAAGTATTAAATGAATGCGAAAATGAAAATGTCACTGTGAAAATCATGCCCAAGTTATACGAAATTGTCAGCGGGATGGCTAAAACGCAACAGATATATGGAATTCCGCTAATCGAGGTAAAATCGAAATTAATGTCATTTCCGTTAAGATTTACAAAAAGATTAACAGATATTTTTCTGTCCTTATTATTCTTAATTTTATTTTCACCTTTTTTTATATTAATTATTTTAATCATAAAAGTTTCATCAAGAGGACCGGTTTTTTATATTCAAAAGTGTTCCGGCAAAAACGGAAAAATATTTTCAGCTTTAAAATTCCGAACAATATATGGGCAATTTAATCTTGATGTCGGTCACGAATGGACACAGAAAAATTATAAAATATTCACACCTTTCGGAAGATTTCTTAAGAAAACAAAATTAGATGTTGTTCCGGAATTTATGAATGTTATTAAAAACGAAATGAGCATAGTCGGTCCGAGAGCTGAACCGCCGGAATATTTTGAACTATATAAAAAAGAAATTCCTTATTATTCCCGCCGGTTAGTTGTTAAACCCGGTGTGACGGGATGGGCACAGGTAAAACATAATATTGAAGCATCCGTAGAAGATGTTAAAACTAAGCTTCAGTATGATTTTTACTATATAGAAAATCTGAGCCTCTCGTTGGATTTTAAAATTATGCTTAACACTTTATTCGTTGTAATATCTATGAAAGGACAATGATATGAAAAGAATACTTGTAATCATACCAACTTATAATGAATCCGAAAATATTTTGAACATTATTCCCGAAGTACTTAAATTCAGTAATGCAGATTATGAGTTTAATGTTTTGGTTGTAGATGATAATTCACCTGACGGAACTTCAGAAATAGTTGAAAATAATTTTTCTGATAATGTTTTTCTTTTAAAAAGAGAAAAAAAGTTAGGTCTTGGTACTGCATATTGCGCAGGCTTTAATTTTGCCATCAAAAATAATTATGACCTGGTTTTTGAGATGGATGCAGATTTTTCGCATGACCCTAAATATTTACCTCGTTTCCTTGATAAGATTGAAGATGGATATGATTTAGTTGTAGGTTCAAGGTATATAGACGGAGTATCAGTTGTAAACTGGCCTATAAGCAGGCTGATATTAAGTTATAGTGCTAATATTTATACGCGGATAATTACGGGTTTAAAAGTTAAAGATACAACAGCGGGTTTTATGTGTTATAAAGTTTCTGCATTATCTCAAATTGACCTGAATAAAGTCAAATCAAACGGGTATTCTTTCCAGATTGAAATGAAATTTAAATTTTATAAAAAAGGATTTAAAATTACCGAAATTCCAATTCTCTTTATTGATAGAACAGCCGGTAGCTCAAAAATGTCGAGGAAGGTTGTATTTGAAGCCTATCTTATGGTTTGGAAACTCAAATGGAAATCTATCTTCAGACAGCTTTAATTATAATCTAATTGCCTGAAAAATACGAATGTACGATATTTCAATAATCATCGTAAATTATAACGTAAGGGATTTGTTAGATACATGCATCGCATCTATTTACAAGGCGAATACCTTTAATTATAAAATCGAGATTTATGTCGTGGATAATAATTCTGTTGATGACAGCGTTGTATTTATTAGTAATAAATATCCCGAAGTAAAATTAATTCCTAACGATAAAAATCTCGGCTTCTCGAAAGCGAATAACATTGCATTGAAAAAAGTTTCGGGAAAATATGTATTAATACTTAATCCCGATACAGTACTTGAAGAAGGTACATTTGAAAAATTAATTTCTTTTTGTGAAAAAGATAATTCAGCGGGAGCTGTTACTTCTAAACTTATAAAGGCAAACGGTAAACTGGATTCTGCCTGCAAGAGAAGTTTTCCGACTCTTTCCGTAGCATTACCCCGCATAATCGGATTATCCAGAATTTTCCCTAAAAGTAAGATATTCGGTAAATATAATCTAACATATCTTGATGAAAATAAAACTTACGAAGTTGATGCAATTTGTGGTGCATTTATGTTCATTCCTAAAATCATATTCGATAAAGTTGGTTTGTTTGATGAAGATTATTTTATGTATGGTGAAGACCTTGACCTGTGTTACAGAATAAATAAAAGTGGTTACAAAATATTTTATTACCCGGAAGTAACTACGATTCATATAAAAGGTGAAAGCACAAAAAAAACGAATCTCTCTTATGTGAATAATTTTTATGGTGCGATGATGCTTTTTGTTAAAAAGAACCTGACTAAAGGGCATGGATTATTGAATCTGATTTTACAAACAGGAATTTTCATTCGTTCTTTCGCCGGTTATTTAACCAGAATAATTAAACTACTCACACTTCCGTTAATAGACATTATACTCCTGTATGGAGTATTCATTCTGTCAGTCAAATTGAGATTTAGTATATTTCCAAACAGGCAATATTTATTTATAATTTCGGTTTATGTGCTTATCTGGGTGCTTTTATTCATGATTTTCAAATTGTATACAAAAAAATACGAGTTTTCCATAGGCAGAACCTTTAATTCCATAATTGCAGGTTTTTTTGTAAATTCATCCATAACATATTTCTTTAATCAATATGCTTATTCGAGGGAAGTTATTTTGACTGCAACTATTCTTTTGTTAATCNNACAGAGGTCTGGTAAATCTTTATATATTTTTTGTTTCAAAGAATATATTACTGAACAAAGTGAATTTATTGATTATAGGTGGTAAAAAATTAAAGCAGGACATGGAAGAAAAATTCTTATCAAAATATAATGTAATATATTTTGATAAGGATAGTTATTACAATTTGTCGAAGCTTGTGGATTTTATAAGGATAAAAAATATTCAGGAAGTTGTTTTTTCAGCAGACTATTTTTCAAATCAGGATATATTGAGTGCAATGTGGATGTTGAAAGACAGAAATACAGTCTTCAAAATAGTACCTACGGCTAACGAACTGATATTATCGAAATTACATGCAAATATCAATAATTTGTCCCTGATTGAAATTGAATATAATATTAATAATAAAATGAATATATTTTTAAAAAGGTTATTTGATATTTGTTTATCGTTCATATTATTATTGACTGTTTACCCAATTTTGCGGGTAATTAAGATATTAACTAAATTTAAATTTTCCAAACATACTGCAAAACTCTTTTTATTACCGCAAGTTATTTCCGGGAAATTAAGTTTTGTCGGTATACCTGACTGGTTTGAATTAATAGGAAAGGAATATTTAGGGAAAAGAGGGTTGACCGGATTGATTCAATTAAATTGGTTCAACGGAATCACGGAAGAAGAAATGATGAACTATAATATTTATTACGCAAAAAACCAATCCTTAACTTTTGATATAGAAATTTTACTGAAAACTTTGTTTTCGTTTTTGAGAAAAAATAATTAAAGAAATTTTTATTAACATTAAATAATTTGATANNATCTAACTCCCTGGCAAATAGTTCAGCTTGCGCGGCATCCGGAAAGACCATATACGCTTGATTATATTTATCTGATGACGGAAAATTTTGTTGAACTGCACGGTGACAGGAATTATGGTGATGATAAGGCAGTAGTAGGCGGATTTGCTACTATTGGTGATTATTCAGTCATGATAATCGGTCAGCAAAAAGGAAGGGATACGAAATCGAATCTTTACAGAAAT
>PNBM01000356.1:0-12877 GCA_003135995.1 Ignavibacteriota bacterium
AAATCTTATCCATTTGATTTTAAAAAAGAAGAAATTACAAAAAAACAAATAAAATATTTTACAAACTTTGCTGATTTTATTGTCGGTAATATTCCCCATAGTGAAAGCATTCCTAAATGGGATATTATTACTGTAGCCTGCTATAGTATTGATACTAATATATGGAAACCTAATATAAATTATAAATATGACTCTGATGGTAAAAATTCAAAAATAAAAATATTGCACGTAACAAACCACCGGGATGTCAAAGGAACGGGTTTTCTAATTAACGCTTGTAATGAAATTATTAAAGAGGGTTATGATATTGAACTTCAAATAATTGAGAAAACAATAAAATCAAATATTATTAGTCAATTGCCTCATAATGAATTGAAAGAAATCATGAAATCTTGCGATATTTTAGCGGCTCAATTTTTATATGGGTACGCGGCAACTGAAATTGAAGGTATGAGTTTAGCTAAACCAGTATTATCAAATTTAAGTAATAATTATTTTTTTGATATCGCAAGACGTTATACATACTTTAAGAATTGTCCCATTATATCAACACCTCCTGAAAAAATAAAAGAAAATTTAATAATGCTTATAAAAAATCCTAAACTTCGTGAGGATATTGGGCTTAGAAGCAGGGATTATGTTATAAAATATCACTCACTTGAGGGAATGGGTTTAATGTGGAGTAAAATTGTAGATAAGGTATATTATAATAAAACAGAAAATTTAGATAATTGGTGGAAAGACAGATGATTTATTATAAAAACAAAATTAATACCGAATACTTTATTAGAAATAGAAATATCCGGAATATTATCTCAATTTAATTAATCAAATAAAAAATTTTAAAATGTGCGGAATAGCAGGTATAATATCCTTTGAAAAAGATGTAGAGGTATCTTTAATAAATCGAATGACAGACATAATAAAATATCGAGGACCTGATGATGAGGGTGCAATTGCCGTATATCGCAATAATCAGGTTAAGGAATTTAAAAGAAAAGAAGAATTATCAGCTGATGAGGAATATTCTAAAGTTGTATTTGGGCATAGAAGATTGTCAATCATAGATCTCAGCAAATTGGGTCACCAGCCTATGTCCTTCGATAATAGGAATATATGGCTCACTTATAATGGTGAAATATATAATTATATTGAAATTAAAGAAGAACTTAAATCGTTTGGGTATTCCTTTAATTCCGATACTGATACTGAGGTGGTTTTAGCAGCTTATCATAAATGGGGTAAAGAATGCATTAGGAAATTTAATGGTATGTGGGCATTTGCTATTTATGATTTGAGAATAGATGAAATTTTTTGTTCCTGTGACCAGCAGGGTATAAAACCATTTTATTATTTTTTAAATAATAATTATTTTTGTTTTGCATCTGAGATAAAGCAATTACTTGAAATACCGTTTGTAAATCGAAAAGTTAATAATGAATATATTTTGAATAATATGGGCTTTGGGATTTCGGAACATAAAACTGAAATTACTCTTTTCGAAAATATAAAAAAATTAAAAACCGGATATAATATTTTAATAAAGAATGTAAAGTCAGACAACCCGCATTTAGATATTTATCAATGGCATGAATTTGATTTTTTCAGTGAAAAAAAGAATATTTCCGAAAAAAACGCGATGGAGGAATTCGGAGAATTGTTTTATGACAGTGTGAAATTAAGGCTTAGAAGTGATGTACCTGTTGGAACGGCGCTTTCAGGCGGTCTTGATTCATCTTCTATTGTTATGACTATCGATAAAATTCTTAAAGCAAAAGGTGTGAATGAGTTACAAAAAACATTCACAATAGGTTCTGAATTAAGCGAATACGATGAAACCGAATATGCAAAAGAAGTTATTAATAATACAAATTCAAAAGGTTTCTTCCGCACACCTGATGCCGATGGCTTCATAAAAAATTTTAATAAGATTTGTTATCATATCGAATTACCATATATATCTTCCAGTTGTTATGCCATTTGGGCAACATATGAACTTGCACGGGAAAACGACATTACTGTTACTCTTGACGGACAGGGGGCAGATGAGATTATGGGCGGATATGATTATTTTCATACAACTCATTTATTAAATGAATTTTTAAATACGGGTAAATTTGGAAAATTAATAAATGAAATTACATGTTCGGCTCGAATCTTTGATAAAAACAAAAAAAAGATTGTTTATGATTTAATTAGAACCAGATTAAAAAATATACAATATTATTATTATTGTTATCAGAAAAATAGAATTAATAATAGTAAATTATTACGACAGGAATATAAGGATATTGCATTGATGATTTTGAAAAATTCTTTTGAAAAGAATCAGGATGAATTTGTAAAAACAAAATATACTTTTAAAAATAATTTAAAAAACTATTTTTACACAATAAGTTTACCACAAATATTAATGACGGTCGATAGAATATCTATGGCTCATTCCATTGAAGCAAGACTTCCATATCTCGATTTCCGCCTTATAGAATTTATTAATTCGTTACCAACAGATTTTAAAGTACGCCAGGCAATTACAAAGTATATCGCCAGATTATTTTTTAAAGGGAAACTTCCGGATAGTATAATTAAAAGAAAAAAACTTGGATTTGTAACTTCGGAAATATTATGGTTTAACAAAAAAAATAAAATAATAAATAAAATGATATCCGGAAATTTAAACAGAATATCAGATATATTTGTGTTGGAGGAAGTGCGAAAGTTGTTTTATAATAATAATATTGCTTCATCTAAAAACAAACATTATTGGAATATATTTTCGCTCAGTACATTATTTAATATATTTGATTTAAAGGTTTGAATTGAATTTTGAATGATATGTCTTAATGAAGATTATTCATATTATAAATTATTTTCAGCATCAAATAGGTTACCAGGAATATTTCCTTGCTAAAGAGCAGGCAGAAGCAGGACATAACGTAACAATAATATCTTCTGATCGTTATTTCCCCTTTCCCGATTATGAATCTACTGTAAAAAGCATACTTGGAAACAGGTATATAGGCGACAAGGTTGAATTTATTGATGGATTTAAAATAATTCGTTTAAAGAGCGTTTTAGAAAAACCTGCTCAGAGAATATGGCTTAAAGGATTAGTGAAACAAATTATTAGAATTAAACCGGATTTAATAATATGTCATGGTGTCTATAATTACAATGCCTTAGTAACGTCTTTGTTAAGAAAATTTCTGAAGTTCTCTATAATTATGGATTCTCACTCACATTATACGGATACTTATAAAGACAGCAAAAATATTTTATCGTTAATTATGAAAATGTGTTTCCGCTATTTTATTTGGGCAGATGGTAATATAAAATTTGTGGCAGTTACTGAACAAACAAAAGAGTTTATGATAAAAGAACATAAAATAAATGGAAACAATATTAATATTATTCCGCTTGGCACAGATATTAACCGGTTTCGTCCTGATGTTGTAAATCGATTACAGGTTAGAAAAGTACTAAATGTCCCGGAAAATGATACATTAATAATTTATACAGGAAAGATAGTTCAAACTAAAGATCCTGCTTTAATAATTGAAGCTTGCTCTGATTTATTCTATAATCAAAATATAAAATTACTATTTGTAGGTAATGTAGGTAGAGAATATGCTTATAGATTCGGTAAGCTTAAAGAAGCCTACCAGAAATATATTATTCACATCGAAGCAGTTCCGAATTCTGAAATTTCAAAATATTATCAAGCTTCGGCTATCGGAGTTTGGCCCAAAGAAGCATCTATGAGCAGTGTAGATGCTATGAGTTGCGGATTACCCATAATTATTTGTGATTATTTATCTGAGAGGCTCAAAAATGAAAATGGCATAGGTATTAAAGAAGCCGACCTTAAATCCTTAAAAAAAGCTTTGGAAAAACTTGTCATAGATAAAAAATTATGTATTCAAATGGGTAAAAATGGAAGAATGTTAGCTGAAGAAGAATATAGTTGGAAATCTATAGCTCAGAAATTTCTAAATTTGGCAGATATATAAAATTGGGTTCAATGGAAAATAAAATAAAAATATTAGTAACAGGAAGCTCTGGATTTGTCGGAAGCCATTTAGTAAAAGAATTATTAAGAAAAGATTTTTCTGTTTCCGAAGTTGATATTTCAACAGGAATAAACCTGACAACTATCGGTTCTTTAAAAGATGTCAAAAAGGTTGACATAGTTATTCATTTGGCTGCGAAAATATTTTCTCCGGAAGCCTTTATAAATCCTCTTGATTATTATTTTAATAATATTAACAGCACTTTGAATGTTTTGGAATTTTGCAGAGAAAATGGTTCCAAATTAATTTTTGCGAGTTCTTACGTTTATGGTATACCTGAATATTTACCGGTTGATGAAGAGCATCCTGTTTCCCATTTTAATCCATATGCTTCGAGTAAAATTATTTGTGAGAATCTATGCAAAGGATATTATGATAATTTCGGGGTAAGGGTCATAATATTGAGACCTTCAAATATTTTTGGATATGGTCAGGATAAAAAGTTTTTAATACCATCAATAATGTCCCAATTAAAAAATGGAGTTGTATATCTTGGAAATTCAATGCCTAAAAGGGATTTTGTTTATATAGATGATTTAGTAAATGCTTATATAAAAGCAATTGAATATAATGTTGAAAATTTTAACATATTCAATATTGCTATGGGAGTAAGCTATTCTGTTTCTGAGATTATTAGTATCATCAAAGATTTGCTTCCCTTTGATTTTAGAGTTATTTATTCAGGGGAGAAGAGGAAAAATGAAATATTAGACACTGTGGAAAACATTCAAAAAGCAAGAAAATTCCTAAAATGGAATCCTGAAGTTAATTTGATTTCCGGAATAAAAAAAATGCTTGTAAATAATAATATCATTTAATGAGAATTGTATGGCTTTCTCAATACCCGGTTGATATAATTCCTGATGATTATGTTGTTTATGATAAATCAAAAGTTTTTCATCCTTCTACCTGGGTTGTTAACTTAGCAGATGGATTAGCAAAATCGGACGAGATAGAACTGCATATTATTACCGAATCCAGCTGGGTAAAAAAAGATTACCGATTTAAATATAATAATATAAACTTTCATATTTTAAGAAGTCCTTACTCAATACCATTTACGACAAAAAACATTAGGGGTTTATATCATTTCGATATTTTGACTAAATATTATTTTAGTTATCTTAAGTTTAAAAAAGAAATATATTCAATAAATCCCGATCTGATTCATTCGCAAGGTACAGAAGGTCTTTATTCTTATGTAGCCTCGAAAACTTCTTATCCTTATTTAATAACTTTGAATGGAATTATTAGCATTTTGGGAAATATGTATGAAGGGAAAATCTGGAAACCAATATCACTGATGGAGAAAGAAACAATTGTGAAATCAAATTTCTTTATTTCACATGCAGATTTTTGTGATGAATTTATAAGAAATCTTAATAAAAATGCAAAAATTTTTAAAATTGATGATATAACAAAAGATGAATATTTTAATATAAAAAGAGAACCTGTCAAGAATTCAATTTTATTCATTGCATATCCTACGAAAACTAAAGGCTTGAAAGAGCTGATTCTGACTTTTAATGAAATTTATTTTCAATATGATGATATTAAAATAATAGTAGTTGGTAATTATGATGAAAATTATAAAAAATCATTATTAAGTTTATTAAAATCTCATGAAGCAAAAGATAAAATTATATTTAAAGGATTTTTAAGTAACCAAAATCTGTTAATTGAATTCTCAAAAGCTGACCTTTTTGTCTTTCCGTCATATTTTGAAACAAGTCCTAATGTTATCATGGAAGCAATGTCGGCAGGTGTTCCAATAATAACAACAAATGTAGGTGGAATTCCGGATATGATTAGCGATGGTTATACAGGACTTTTAGTAGAACCTAAAAATTCTGTTGACCTGAAAAGTAAAATTACCTTTTTATTAGATAATCCTGAACTTAAAGTGTTTTTAGGTAATAATGCAAGGATTGAAGCAAAAAAAAGATTTAAGAATAAAATTGTTGTAGAAAAGGTGTTATCGGCTTATAAATATGTTATCGATAATTCAAATAAGATCAAATAGATTTTTAGTTCTGCAAGATTATTATTTAGCTGTTATAATATATATCAAAATTTTCACGAAATTCATTTAATACTATTTATTATTCCAAATATGAATGTAAATATTAGCGTAAAATATTTTTTGAAATAGTTTATAATAATTTAAAAAATGCATAAAGCAGTTATTTTAGCCGGTGGATTAGGTAACAGGTTAAAACCTTTAACTCAGTCTATACCTAAACCTCTTCTCCCGATCGGCGAAAAGTCGGTGCTGGAAATTCAGTTGCAGCACCTTGCTCAAAGCGGTATTACTGAAATATATATTGCCACAAATTACAAGGCAGATTACGTTGAATCGTTCATAGGTGACGGGGTAAAATACGGAGTTAATGTCAAATTCAGTAAAGAAGATATCCCGCTTGGGACCTGCGGACCGCTGTCTTTATTAAGAGATGATTTAACCGAACCTTTTATTCTTATGAATGGAGACATATTAAGTAACATTGATTTCAGGAAACTCCTCGACAGCAGTTTAAAAAACGATTCATTGTTAACAGTCGTGACAAAAGAAATCAGAACACCGTTTAATTTCGGAAGCGTTAAAGTGAAAGATGAATTTATAGTCGGCGTTGAAGAAAAACCGGATTTGGTTTTAGAAATACTCGCGGGAATATATTTGATGAAGCCGGAGATACTTGGTCTGGTTCCCAGGAATGAATATTTTGGTATCGATAGTTTAATAAAAAAAATGCTTGCTGAAAAAATGAATATTTCGAGACATTTAATGAAAGAATACTGGCTCGATATCGGAAGACTGGACGATTATGAGGAAGCTCAAATAGCCTATGAAAAACACTTCAAAAAATATTGATATAATTCCACTTTCAGAACCAAGTTTCATTGGAAATGAATGGAAATATGTAAAAGAATGCCTTGATACGGGATGGGTATCTTCTATTGGCAATTTTGTGAATATTTTTGAAGAGAAAATTTGCAGGTATACTAAATCAAAGTTTGCAATTGCCTGCGTTAACGGTTCTTCAGCGCTTCATGTGTCGCTTAGAATTCTTGGTGTACAACCCGGGGATGAAGTAATAGTTCCCACTTTAACCTTCATTGCCCCTGTAAATGTTGTCAGGTACTTAAATGCCCAACCTGTTTTTATGGATTGTGATGATTATTATAATATCGATTCGGAAAAGACAATTGATTTTATCAAAAAATGTACAGTATTTAAAAAAGGATTTACATATAATAAAAAAACAAAGAAAAGAATATCTGCGATTATTCCTGTTCACGTATTCGGGAACGCGGTAAATATTGAACCACTAATTTTTATTTGCAGAGAACGGAATATCAAAATTCTTGAAGATGCATCGGAAAGTTTAGGGTCATGGTATAAAAATGGTAAATTATACGGAAGACATACAGGTACAATCGGAGATATCGGATGCTTATCGTTTAACGGTAACAAAATTATAACTACCGGAGGCGGTGGAATGATTTTAACCAATAACGAAGAATATGCAATAAAAGCTAAGTACCTCACAACCCAGGCGAAAAACGATAAATTAAGATTTATTCATAATGACATTGGATATAATTACAGGTTGACGAATATTCAGGCGGCGCTTGGAGTAGGACAATTGGAAAATTTAGAAAAATACTTAAAAGCCAAAAAAAAGAATTATTTAAACCTGAAAAAAGAAATTGATAAAATAAGAGGAATAAAAATATCAGGCACACCGGAATATTCAAATAATAATCTGTGGTTGAATATTCTGAAATATGAAAATTCAATATTCAACTATGAGGTGGATTTTCTAGTTTTTAAGTTTCTTAAAAAGGGAATTCAAACAAGGCCTGTCTGGTATCTAAACCACCTGCAGGAGCCATATAAAAATTGNNCTAATGTTCAAAAAAGCATAAATATGCTGAATAGTTCAATTTGTTTACCGTCATCCGCAAATTTAAAAACGGTTTCTATTAATAAAATTATAAATTCTGTTAAGCAAATTTTTAAAATTTGAAAAAAGAAAATCTGATTGTAATCGGTGGCGGAGGACATACTAAAGTTTTAATGAATATTATTAAGAAACTTAATAAATATGATAATTAATTATTTTATGCTGTATCATTTAATTATAAATGAATATATTTATATGGATTCTTATTATAGTCTGAAATTTTCTTTAATCAAAGAAAACATTATTTTAACAAAGATCCCCAACAAGAGTGACAATGATCCATGTTGAAAATNNTTTGGGTTTATTATTTTATAAATATTACCGGGAATTAAAACTAATTTATTAAAAATTAAATAATTAATTATTTTATCCTAATTTGAAAAACTTATATATTATAGGCGCAGGTGATTTAGGACGAGAACTTGAAAGTTGGATTGGTATGATACCATCCAGCAGAAAAAATATTAAATTGGTAGGATATTTAGATAAAGATCCTGATGCTTTAAAAGGATTTCCATCAAATTATAAAATATTAGGTAATGAAGATACTTTTAATTTTAAAGAAAATGATGTTGCTATAATTGCAATTCAGGATACAAAATTAAAAAATAATATTTATAATAAGCTTAAAAAAAAGATTAATTTATTTTCATTTATATCTCCAAATGCTATTATTGGNNTTGGAAAGTATGTCAAAATTAACGAAGGAAGTATAATATGTCCAAATGTAATCCTAACAACAAATATTATTATTGGAAAATGTGTATTAGTAAATATTGGTTCACAAGTTGGTCATGATTCACAACTTGGAGATTTTTCAACTTTAGCTGCTAATGTTGATATAGCAGGAAATTGTAATATAGGGAAAAACGTATTTATTGGAAGTAATGCAGTTATAGCGCCATTTAAAAAAATTCATGATAACGTTAAAGTGGGACTAGGTAGTGTGGTAATAAATGATTTGAAAATTGAAGGTACTTATTTTGGCAATCCTGCAAAAATGATATTCAGTGCGTTGAAATAATATTATGAAAAATCCGAATATTTTAATATCTGTTATTGTATATAATGAAGAAGAGAATATAAATTCAGTAGTTGATGATATTTTGAGTTTTCCCAATTTAGATTTAATTGTAATTGATAATGGATCTTTCGACAACACTGTAAATATATTAAAGGAGAAAAAAATAAATTATATAACTCATTGTGTAAATTCTGGAAACTCTGCAGGTACTTTGATGACATATATGAAATATGGATTTTTAAATAATTATGATATTATATGCCAATTTGATGGCGATGGGCAGCATATAGCTAAAGAATTATATAAAATAATTGATCCCATAAAAAATAATGAAGCTGATTATGTTATCGGTTCAAGATTTTTAGATAAAATAGGATTCCAATCCTCTTTCTTCAGAAGAATCGCAATAAAAATTTTTGCTAATATAGATTCTTTAATAATCGGTCATAAAGTAACGGATGTAACATCCGGTTTCAGGGCATACGGAAAAAAAGTAATAGAACTTTTCGGGAATTATTATAAACATGAAATTTATGATACAAACCAGTTACTGCTCTTAAGTTATTTCGCGGGAGCAAGAATTTGTGAGGTCCCTGTTAAAATGAGAGAACGGGTTCATGGTAAGTCTGAATTTAATATCTTAAATTCAGTAACATTTCCCTTTAAGGGTCTGGTAAATATTTTGGGAACTCTGCTATTTAATAAACAAATTAAAAAGTTTAATATATAATAAAATGGGAATCAGAATTCAAATAATAGGTCTCTTAATCGGCTTGATTTTTTTCATCGGAGTATTGAGATATATTAAAAAAAATAGTTTTAATCCCGGACAATCCGTACTCTGGATATTTTTGTGTATATTTTTGGTTTCGATTCCGGTATTAGAACCCTTTTATAAATGGATTGCGACTGATATAATCGGTATAAATGACGCTAGACATATAATATATATTTTTATTATCGGCTTCCTTTTGATTTATAATTTTTATTTAAGTTCAAAAATAACAAAAATGTCCGACCAGATTCAGAATTTAATCAGTTTTACGGCGATTTTGGAGAAAGATTCAAGAGGAAAAAATATTTAAGATAATCTATTCGAATATAAATTAAATAATCCGATTCCTTCATTATTAATGTCATTTAAACATTTTAATATTTGGCATATAGCATTTTAAATGAAATCAGATAATATTAAAAGAACTAATTATTTCTTAAATTTAAAATTTATTGCAAAAGCTTTCCTCGGTTATGTCGCCTATATTGCAATATTTCCGTCGTTTCTTCCTGCTCTTATTCATAAATTAAGAGGGGCTAAAATATCAAATCCATTTAAAGTATATATAGCACCTCAAGTTATGATTGATTCTCTTTATCCGGAGTTAATTACGATACAAGAGGGAGTATATATTACACGTGGAGTGTCGATAATTTCTCATTTCAATCCAACGAATGCAATAGCAAACTTAATGAAAACCGATACGGTTTTAAAAAATGTAGTAATTGGAAAAGATTCATTTATCGGAATTAATTCAATTATCTTACCCGGTGTAAATATAGGTAAATGTTGTATAATAAGTGCCGGTTCAGTTGTAACAAGTAATGTTCCTGACTTTACTGTAGTGCAGGGAAATCCCTCAAAAAAAATCGGCAGACTCCCAAAATCATTAATAGAATCATATCAAAAATCTGAAAATTTTCTTGAATAATTTATCGCAAAAAAATATTTTCCTACTTTTCTTAATTATATTTCTTTTTGAGATGGGTTTCGGTCTTTTTTATTCATATTCGGAATATGAAAATAAAACATTGAAAGGGAAATATGGCGGGTTTAATCCATTTGCAAAAGGCAATGAATATATTTTCCAGCCCGGATGGGAAAATGATTTTTCCGATATGAATGCTTATAACAAATTTGCTTATTCCCTGATTGAATTTGGTGAATTCAGGAATGCTTACGGACATCCTTCTGCTTTCATCACTCCGGGACTGCCATTAGTACTCGCTTTAATTTATTTTGTTTTTGGTTATGGCTTCATACCTGTACTTATTTTCAATGCTCTTTGCATCACTTTTGCTTACTATTTTCTTTTTTTAATTTCAAATTATTTATTTAATCGAGAGACAGGATATTTATTACTTATTTTTTCATTATTAAATTTGAAAGTGGCATTACTTAATGCAAGTGTTTGGACTGAGCCTCTTTTTATTTTGCTATTATCTGCAATGTTGTTCATTGTTGTGAAAATAATTTTTTTAAATGAAAAAAAATTCTATTTGTTTGCGATTCTTGGTTTTTTGACCGGATATAATATATTGGTAAGACCTATTGTAATACCGCTTGTTTTATTTATACTTGTGCTTTTTATTTTTTATAGAACAGGACTTAAAAATTATTCTATATATATTTTATTGGTATTAGTGATTCCATCTATTTGGATTTATAGGAATTATGTTATATTTGACAGGATATTATTGAGCAGTGCGAGCGAAGTGAATAATATTTACACGGATTATGAAAAATATAGAAATATATCTATTTTTAATACTTATTCAAACGATATTGCTTTGAGGAGAAATTTTGATGAATTGAAACCACTTATTGATAAGGCAATAGAAATATCACCGGATGGCGATTTTGAAAAATGCGGCGATTTATTCGTTAATGATTTTAAAAGTTGGGTTGAAAAAAATAAGCTTTTTTATATAAAAATATGTATATGGAGGTTTAAAGCACTTCTTTTGCCGTATACAGCAGATATGTCAAAGAGAAATATAATACTAAGTACTATAATTTGGTTTTTTACCTTTTTCCCGGTATTGGTAGGAATCTTTTTAAATTATAAAAATAAATATTATTTAATATTATTTATTGTCGGTATTTTATTATTGATTATACCTTCTTTATCTGTTGTAGATAAGTACTTAAGATATCAAGTACCTACACATATAATTTTTACATTATTATCTTCTTATACGGTTATTAGTGTTTTGAATTATTATAAAAAAATAAATAGAAAACCAAGGTGACATTAAGTTTTAATGATATTATTTCATTCAAAGCATTACAAAAACCTGTTATCTTTCTCATCGGTATCGGTTTGTTGTATCTTTTACCTCAGAATGAAATATTTTTGGCGATTATGAGCGGTCTGCTGCTATTTTATTGCTACAATAATCCTATAAGAACATTATATGTCTCTACGGCATTAATAAGTTGCAGGTACTTTTTTGTTAATAATGGTGCTATGATAGGCAGTGATTTTGAGATATTTGCACCCTGGAGATTTTTACAAGAAAAGGCTCTTTTGATGCAAAGCAGTGATAAGATTGTTTTTTTTCTTTTACTTATAAATATTCTTCTCATAAATTTCAAGAATAAAGATAATTTAAATTTTAGAAGATTCAATTATTCTCTAACTATATTAATTTGTATTTTTGTTTTTATCACAATAATGTCGATGATTGCTAATTCCATCAGTTTATTTAATACACTGTTTTTTATACAGATGTTTACTAAACCTGTTTTATTTTTGATTTTAATATTGCAGATGAACTGGAAAAAGAAAGAGATATTTGATTTCTTTAAATTTGTCTTCGCAATCATTTTGCTAATGCAAATTATACCAACTTTTGTCGAGAATACCCCCCAGATTGTTAGAGGATACATTTTTTTTGTTGACCAGTTTACGGGAACATTCACTTATGGAGGTAATTATTCGACAACGCAGTTTTTAATATATGCCTGTTGCATTTTATTTATTAATTATTTACAGATTCCAAATATTAAAAGTTTATTCTGGTTTATAGCTTGCCTA
>PNBM01000356.1:12885-26972 GCA_003135995.1 Ignavibacteriota bacterium
GTTTACGAATATTCGGAAAGCATAACGGATGTATCTTTAAACGAGGGGATTTTTGAACTTCCAAAATTCAGAACATATAATATTTTATATGATTATTGGGCAAAAGGAGAAATTTCACCCATATTAGGAATTGGTCCCTGTGGGTATCTTTCAGGAGCTGCTTNNTCTTTCTATGCGGGAAGTAAATATTATACAGAGTTAATAGCAAACAAATTATATTTTCGCTCGAGTTTTCGGTCTAATGTACTTACATTCCCTCAAAATAGTACAGTTGGAATAATTGGGGAAGTTGGAATATTCGGATATATTGTGTATATCATTTTATATTTCATGCCATTCGTATTNNGTTGGGATTTTCATTTCGTTGATTTCCTGGTCTTTCTTCTGGAATGCATTTGAAGATATTGCGCTTTCAGGTGTATTTTTTATTATTAGCGGAATATTAATGCAAGTATTTTTATTATTAACCAATAATGAAGAACCGGAAAACGAGTGGACTTAAAAATTTCCATAGTTACTCCTTCATTTAACCAGTCTGATAATATAGAGCATACAATAAGGAGTTTCTAAACACAGAACAATATAAATATTCAATATATTTTTATAGATAATGGATTGTAAGATAATTCCAAAGTAATAATTATAAATATTATTTGTATTACTTTTTGCGTTAATATTTATTATTGTATTATATTAATAGGTTTGGTAATGAATGAATTTCATATCTTTGATTTAAATTATTTTGATTTTTTTATAATGTTTGTTTATTACTAATATGCATGAACTTTACTTTAAAAGTAAATTGGAATATAGATATTATTCGGAAGTTGAAAGATTATTCTTTTTTAATAGTAACCAGAAAATATATTTAAATAGTATTTATAAAGTTTGTGAAGAATTTGGTTACCCTAAATTAATTACAGATAACAAATATGTATACATTAATTTCGATGATCAGAAATATCAAACTCTTTTTGTAATGGATTCGTCCGAGATAGATTCAATCTTGATTGGAATCGTTATTTTGTGTATCTTTAAAATAAACACAGTAAAAATCGTTCACGTTGCAGTTCAAAGTGAATGTACTATTAATGGGAATTATGATTTGGAAAATGTTACTTATAGGATAATCCAAAATATTATGACAAAATATTCGAGGATTAAAAATATTAAATTCATTGAACTTCCGTATTCTACAAGAAAGTTCCCAATTAATAAAAAAATAATAAATGAAATCTAAAATAGCGAATATTGCTTATTTCCTTCCCGAAAGAGTTCTGACCAATGAAAATTTGAATAATGAATTTCCTGAATGGTCAGCAGAAAAAATATCGGAAAAAACAGGTATATATGAAAGACATATTGCTGAAAATAATATTTGTTCTTCCGATTTAGCATTTGAAAGTTGTAAAAAATTATTTGATGATAATCTTATTGAACCGAATATAATAGATTTTATTCTGCTTTGCACACAAAGTCCTGATTATTTTTTGCCTACTACGGCTTGTCTTTTACAAGAAAGATTAGGAATTCCTAAATCTGCAGGAGCTTTAGATTTTAACCTTGGTTGTTCAGGATTTATTTATGGTCTGGGAATTGCCAAAGGTCTAATTGAAACATCTCAGGCAAAAAATGTTCTGTTAATAACAGCTGAAACATATTCAAAATTTATTCATCATAAAGATAAAAGCGTTAGAACAATATTTGGAGATGCTTCAGCTTCTATTCTGATTTCTGCTTCGGAAACCGGTAATATTGGTCCTTTTGTTTATGGAACAGATGGCAAGGGCGCAAAAAATTTGATAGTTAAAACGGGTGGAATGCGACATAAAAGAACCGATGAGTCTTCTCTGGATTTTACTGATGAAAATGGTAATACCAGGAACGAAGATTCTCTTTATATGAACGGCGGTGATATTTTTGCATTTACATTACGTGAGATTCCACCGGTTGTCAATAAACTTTATGAATTATCCGGTTTAAAAGAAGAGGATATATCTTTGTTCATTTTCCACCAAGCAAACAAATTTATGCTTGATGCAGTAAGAAAAAAACTCAAAGTACCTGAGGAAAAATTTTACATTTGTATGGAGCATTTCGGTAATACTGTTTCAGCAACAATTCCGATTGCATTATATAATGCAATTAATGATAAGAAAATAACAACCGGAGATAAATTAATGTTAGTTGGTTTTGGCGTCGGATACTCATGGGGAGGTTGTATAATTGAAATTTAAATTATTAATAAATTTTGAATAATTCCAAAAGATTTTAGTATAATAAAAAAATACAAACAATAGATCTAATTTTTTTAAAATCTTTAAAACTCTAATAAATAACCAAGGATTATATTGATATATTTNNAATTATTATACGCAGTTCGATTTTAAATAAATAACACTTCAAATAGAAATATTATTATATCCATGTGAGAACTAAATAAATCTTAATTATTTAAAATTTATTGTTTACATCTTAAATATTAGAAAAATATAACAAATAAACGGAGAAAAAATGGACCTAAATATATTTATTAAAAATTTCGAAGAAGCAATTGAAGGGATTGAACAGGGCTCTATCACCCCGGAAACAGAATTTAAAAAAATAGAGCAATGGAATTCGTTAGCAGTACTGACGCTGATGGCGATGGTTGACTCTGAGTTTGGAGTTGAATTAACAGTGGACGAAATAGTTAAAAAATGCAACACCGTAAGCCAATTATTTGAATTAATAATTTCAAAGAAAAATTAATAAATCATATGTCTGAACCATTTGATTTAAGCGGGAAAACTATATTAGTGACGGGGGCTTCCTCGGGATTAGGTAGACAAATATGCATTACCGCATCGAGGATGGGTGCGAACATAATTGCAACAGGAAGAAATAAAGATAAATTAGCTGAAACTGCAGGAATGTCAATTAAAGAAAAGGTTGAAATGATTATCTGTGATTTAAATGATTCAGAAAATATGCTGGATATGGTTAAAAAGTTACCGGGGTTAAACGGAGTGGTTTATTCGGCAGGAATAGTGAAATTTATGCCTTTAAAATTTGCGAATAAAAAAATAATTAATGACGTTTTCCAGATTAATTGTATTGCACCTATAATTTTAATCTCGGAATTGTTAAAGAAAAGATTAATTTTTAATAATTCTTCAATAGTTTTTATCAATTCTATTATGTCCAAAATTGCTGTTCTTGGAAATGGAATTTACTCCGCTTCAAAATCAGCATTGTCAGGTTTTGCGAAAGTACTTGCATTAGAACTTTCGTCCCAGAAGATTCGGGTTAATTCAATCTCACCGGGAATGGTACGAACACCTATGGCAGATCAGACCGCAAAAATTCTTTCGGAAGACGCAATAAAAGAAGATGAGAAAAAATATCCGCTGGGTTATGGTGAACCAGAAGATATATCGAATACAGTCATTTTTCTATTATCCGATGCCAGCAAATGGATGACGGGTAGTGACGTAATAATTGACGGCGGATATTTAATACAGTAACATAATATAAACTTCCTTAAAAAATTATTTTTTAAAATAGCGGCAGAATCAGGATATTATCCATTAATTTCAATAATTACACCTTCATTTAATCAATCTGATTATATCGAAGAAACAATATTGAGCGTAATTAACCAGGACTATGGGAATAAAGAATATATTATTATAGATGGGGGTTCTACAGATGGTACCATTGATATTATTAAAAAATACGAAAAAAAAATTGATTACTGGATAAGTAAAAAAGATAATGGTCAGAGCGATGCAATTAATACAGGTTTTAAATTAGCCAAGGGAGATATTTTGTTCTGGTTAAATTCCGATGATACATTAAATAACGGAGCTTTGACTAAAGTTTCGGAATTTTTTTACAATAATGAAAATATTGAAGTAATTTATGGTGATGCCAATTTAATTGATATGAAAGGAAATTTTTTATATTTAGAAAGACATCTCCCTTTTCATTTTTACATATGTATATTTTTAGGTTGTGGCAGAAATATGCCTCAAATGGGAACATTTATAAAAAGGAGCGCTTATAAAAGAGCCGGAAATTATGTAAGAAATGATTTTAAATTCAATATGGATGGAGAATTATGGTCAAGAATAATTACTAAAAATAACGTAAAATATTTTAAATATACTTTTGCTAATTACCGTAAACATAGTTTAACTAAATCCTACGCAACAAAAGTTCATCCTGAATCTATTTCCAGAAGTAAATTTGAGTTGGAATTCGAACTAAAGAATTCATTTAAAAAATTAAAAATATCAAAAATATTAAAGTTTGAATATTTTAAATTTTTATTGTATTTCTTTGCAATTCAAAGAATTTTTTTACGTTTTATTCGCGGTCATTACTTTTCCCGTGATATTATTCGCTATCATTTGTCTAAAGTTCTGAACATTAAATAATAGTATGTCTGAAATATACTTATCGAAAGATTATTATGATAAATTTTTAGAATTTAATATTACAAATTTCAAAAGACCAAATTATAAAAAAAGATTTGAATTTCAGTTTTTTAAAAATGTTTATTTAGAGAACAATTCATTTCCAATAGCAGCAATAACTGTTAACAACCTAAATGAAATTAACGGGCAATTCCTGGTTACACCTTCCAAATATGTGTTAAATGATTTAGTTAAAAATTGTTATTTCGGTTCTGATTATTTTGTAGAGGAGAATTCCCGTTCTTCTTTAGCCGGTTTTTATTTATTAAAAAAGGTTATAAGTGATTATTCTCCTCAAATAGCTATCGGGTCTACAGAAGTTGCTATAAAAATATTAAAATTGATGCATTATCCATATATTGGAAATATTAATAAATATTTTTGGTTTAGAAAAATACCTTACAGGGGATTGAATAAATCTAAAAGGAAGTCTGAAGCTATTAATAATTTTAACTACCCGGATACTCTAAGTATAGATAATAATAAAGTACATAAATATAATTTTAAGGATAAAATTTCTGATTATAATGTGGAAAATATTATTTTCTTCGAAAGAACACCGGATTTTTTAAAATGGAGATTTTCTTCCGAATTATATGGAGTATATAAAATCCATTTACCTGAAAATGAAAATAATTATTTTGTTGTGCGTGTAACTAACTGGAAATTTCTAAGATTAATTATCTTAATTGACTATCGATTTGATATCAGGAATGTTTATGTTTTCGGTCTTATGCTCAAATGTTGTAAAAAATTAGCTAAAATATTTGATCTGGATGGTGTAATGATACCTAGTTCATATTCTTTAATTGATAAGGAATTAAAAAAAAATTTATTTATCAAAATTGGAAATCCAACTTCAATTATGACGAATATTATCTCAGATATTTTTACGGAAGAAAAAATTAATAAACGGGATGTTATTATAGCCACCTTTGCTGACTCCGACTGCGATTTTAATCTTGGCTCTGAATATATATGATGAAATTATCACATCCGGCGTACTCTGATAAACCTTTGATTGCATATATTTTGGGCATAATTGCCCTGGTATTTAATAACTTGAAGTTACTGGATTTGCTATTATTATTTCAAAAGTATATTTTTAAAAATAATTTCATAAAAATAATAAATTATCACGGGAACAATCCTGATTTTGAAAAAAACTTTGAACTGCACCTGCAAATATTGGCAAAACATTTCGAAGCAGTTGATGAAATTTACTTGAATAATTTTTTTTCGGCAAAAATCGGAAAGAAGAAAAAACCGGGCATTATAATATCATTTGATGACGGGATAATTACTAATTATAAAATTGCAAAACCCCTTTTGGAGAAATACAAATTAACAGGCTGGTTTTTCATACCTTCAGAAATTGTTAATATCGAGCCGAAAAAACAAGAAAAATACGCAAAAAGTCATCAAATCAATTATGAATACTTGAAGTTTACTGAAAGAATATTTATGAATGAAACGGAAATAACTGAGTTATCTAAAAATCATGTGATTGGTTCCCATACAGTTTCACATTACCGTTTCGAGAATAATGATAGCAAAGAAAAATTACTTTACGAAATTAAGGATTCGAAAACTATGATTGAAAAAATAATTAATAAAAAAGTAATTTGTTTTTGTTGGGTCGGTGGTGAAATATCACATTACACACACGATGCGATGAAAATTATTATTGATTCCGGCTATACATATTCATTTATGACGAAATCAGGATTAATCAGATTAAATTCTAATAAAATGATGTTGCATAGAACTAATATAGAAGATTATTTTAATCTGAGTTTACTGAAACTACATTTAAGTGGAATTATGGATTTAATGTATTATTTTCAGCGTAAGAAGGTTAATAGTATTGTTTCATAAATAACTCTATATAATATAAATTATTTTTTAAAATACATAAAAATTTAAAAATGAAGGTTTTAATAACAGGAGGAGCGGGTTTTATAGGCTCTCATTTAAGCGAAAAATTTCTAAATGAAGGGAAAAAAGTTGTATCGGTAGATGATTTATCTACAGGTAGTTATGAAAATATTTCTCATCTTACGAACAATAAAAACTTTCAGTTTGTATACGAAACAATATTCAATGAAACTGTAGTTGATAGAATAGTTTCCGAATGCGATATGATTGTTCACCTCGCAGCCGCAGTTGGAGTTGAATTAGTAATGAGTAATCAGGTAAAAGTAATTGAAACTAATATACATGGAACCGATACGATTTTAAAAATAGCCAACAGGTACAGAAAGAAAATATTGATTGCTTCAACTTCCGAGGTATATGGAAAAAACGATAAAACTCCATTTTCAGAGACAGATGATTTTTTAATGGGGGCAACTATAAATGCAAGATGGAGTTATGCTTGTACAAAAGCTATCGATGAATTTCTTGCTTTAGCATATCATAAAGAGTTCAATTTACCGGTCATTATAGTAAGATTGTTTAACACGGTAGGACCAAAGCAAACAGGGCAATATGGAATGGTCATTCCGAGATTTGTCAAGCAGGCTCTGAAAAGTGAAAATATTACTGTTTATGGTGACGGGAACCAAACAAGATGCTTTTGCCATGTAACCGATGTTTGCCAGGCTTTGTCCAAATTGTTGTACTCACCGAAAGCTGTCGGGGAAATAGTAAATGTCGGAAGTAATTACGAAATTACCATTCGAGATTTAGCGTTAAAAATTATTAAGCAGACAAAGAGTAAATCAAATATTAAAATGATATCTTATGAAAAAGCTTATCAATCAGGTTTTGAGGATATGCTTAAGAGGGTACCGGATATAAGTAAAGTTAAAAAATTGGTGAATTTCGTACCCGTAAAATCGCTCGAAGAAATAATTTACGATGTCAAAGATTATATGCTGAAAACAGGACGATATTAATTTGAATATTAAAAACATATTATATATCGGCAGTGTTTATCCGACATTGCATGGTGCATCGGTTGCCGCAAAATTTTTAGTCGAAGGTTTAAGAGATGCCGGCTATAATGTTTCATTACTAAATACTGTATTTAATGAATCTTTAATATCGCTGGAAAAATTTTCATTAATTAAAATTTTTAAATTTGTTGTTTATTACCTTAATTTATTATTAATTTTAATTTTTAAAAAAATCGATTGCGTGATAATTATACATTCATTAAGATGGATTGCATTCTACAAAGATTCACTATATATCAGACTTTGTTATATCTTTAATAAAAAAATAATTCTTTATGCACAAGGGGAAGGTTTTTTTGAACTATTTTATGAAAAACTTCCTAATAAAAAGAAAAAATATATCGATAGGATATTCAGGAAAATCAGTAAAGTAGTTGTTGTATCTAATTCTATTAAAAAAGAATATCTCAAATGGCTAAGTGAAGATGATATTAACGTTATATTTAATATTTGCCAGCCTATCATTCCTCAAAACGAAGAAATTAAAAAAAAGGATAACGAAGAAATAAATTTATTATTCTTATCAATGATAATAGAAAATAAAGGGATATTTATTTTACTTGAAGCTTTTAAAGACTTATTAAATAAATATAATAACTTGAGACTGATAGTATGCGGGGATTTTTTATCTTCAAGAGAAATCGATAAGAATAGGTTTTTTAATTTTATTAAAGATAATAAGGTTGGTAATTTTATTGATTATAGAGGTCGTGTATCAGGAGAATTGAAAAAACAAGCATATCTGGATGCTGATATTTTCATTCTCCCGACTTTAAGAGAGTCATTCGGCATTGTTAATATTGAAGCAATGTCATCAGCATTGCCGGTTATATCGACTTGTCAGGGCGCAATTCCCGAATATATTATTAATTATGAAAATGGTTTTATTGTTAATCCTTTAAATTCCGAAAATTTAAGTAAACATATTGAATTAGTATTAAAAGATCACGATTTGAAATATCAAATGGGTTTGAACAACCGAGAAAAGTTCTTTGAAATGTTTTCTGAAGATATATTTATAAACAAATGGTCCAGATGCCTGGATTCACTTTAAAAAATGAGCTTGTCTGAATTTAAATATCTCGATTATAGAGATCTTAATGCTATTAATGTTGAAGAATTAAATATTTTAAATCTTGAGCCAGTAAATATTTCATTCAGGCATTTTAGAGGTCAAAATTTAGTTAAGAAAATTTTATTTTTCATGATTCGAGAAGGATTAATCAGATTAACGAAAAAACTTTTTTCTCAAAGGTATAATAAATATTTAAATTCAAAGATTTGTCTTGTTAAGGCGACAGACAAAAACGGAAAAAAATATATTGGAATGCAGTTTTCCAAAGATCAACCTGTTTTTTATTTTTTAAACGCTCAATTTGAGAACTTAGAAAATTATTATAAAAAATTTTATTATAATCCTTTCATAGGATATTTACCGAATGAGATTTTGATTTATCCGCAATCGGATTCAAATAAATTTAAATCTATTAATTTTATAAATAATAATAATGATATATCTATCTCAAAAAATAAGACTGATTTGTATATAATTGGTTGCGGAGATTATTTTAGAACTTACGTTTATCCTCATTTTAAAAAATCTTTTAATCTAGCAGCAGCAATTGATTTTAATTATGAAATATTAAGAAACAAATTTCTTAACAAGTTTAAAATTAAGACCAATGATTTTTATGAAGCTATCNNAGCGATAATAATAAATTAGCAATAATTGCTTCATATCATTCATACCACACTACACAGGCTCTTGAATTTATGAAATTGAAAAATTCAAAAGTTATTATTGAGAAACCGCCCTGCGTAAATTATGATGACTTTAACCATCTATTAGAAAAATACGACACGTCTAAAATTTTTATCGGATACAATAGGAGGCATATACCGTGGGTATTAAAAGTAAAAAAATTACTTAAAGAGTATGATTCACCGTGTGTTATGTCCATTGAAATAAAAGAAGTTCAAATAACTAAATATCATTGGTATAATGCGCCAAATCAAGGATCAAGGATTGCCGGGAACCTTTGTCATTGGATTGATTTAACGATTTTTTTACTTGAGGGAAAAAAACCTGTATCTATTTCTATATCTAAAAACAAAATACTTGGAATAGATAATAGTACTTTTATAATTTTATTCGATGACGGTTCTATTGTTACATTGATTCCTTCTGACTACGGAGATGGAACTTATGGGGTTCAGGAGTTCATTAAAATTAGAAACGAGAAATTAGATATACGTATTGATGATTTTATGCATATGCGACTATGGATAAATGGGAAAGTTAGAAATTATTATAAGTTAAGAAGAGATAAAGGTCATGATATAATGTATAAAAAATTCTGCAATTCCATTTTATCAAATAAAAAGAGTGAATATACTAAAAATGATTTGATTTATTCAACCAGCATTTATTTAAATTTTATTAAATTGTATTATTCGGATGAATCAAATATGGAATTACATTTTAGTTGAATAAGTTTAAAAATATAAAGATAAAATNNAAAATAATTTGGAATTAAATATAAGTGGTTTAGTGATTTGTGATTGATGATTGATAAATTATGAATTCTTAAATTTGAATTTTTAATAATAAAAGCATAAGAACTTTAACACGAAGATAATGAAGGAAGGGCGGAGAAGAACTAATAACAAATAAGGAAAAATAATAAAAATAAATTATTATAATGATTCCCGATTGAGACATTCGGGAATGACAAGGAAAAATATGAAACAGATAATACAATATCAGAAAACCGGTGAAATGACAGTTGAAGAAAATCCGTCACCTGTGAATAAACCCGGTCATGTTTTGGTTAAGAATTATTATTCATTAATCAGTTCGGGAACAGAGAAGACTTCGGTTGAAACAGCTCAGGCATCTATGCTCGGAAAAGCAAAATCCCGTCCTGATCTTGTGAAACAAGTATTTGATAATGTAAAAAAAGAAGGATTAATTTCTACTTATAACAAAGTGCAAAATCGTCTTGACAACTATAAGGAATTAGGCTATAGTTGTGCGGGTATTATTCTTGAATCGTCTGTTGAAGGATTCAAACCGGGCGATAGAGTTGCCTGTGCAGGTGCGACTGCGAACCATTCTGAAATTGTTTGCGTACCAAAAAATCTTGTTGTTAAATTTCCCGATACAATTACTTTTGAAGAAGCTTGTTTCACTACTCTTGGCTCTATTGCAATTCAGGGCGTAAGACAGGCAGAAATTAAAATAGGGGAAAAAATAGTCGTAATCGGGTTAGGTTTACTCGGTCTTATCACAATACAACTGTTAAAAGCTAACGGATGTTCGGTGATTGGATTGGATTTAAACAAATCTAATTTTGAACTTGCAAAAAATCTTGGTTGTGACGGATGCTATCTGGCTGATGAAGATTCGATAAATATTATCGAATCATTCACAAATGGTATCGGTACCGATTCCGTGATAATTACGGCAGGTACTAAGTCAAACCAGCCAGTTGAACTTGCCCTTAAATATGCCAGGAAGAAATCTAATATTGTAATCGTCGGGGCTGTTAATATGAATATTCCGCGGTCTCCTTTTTATGAAAAGGAATTGGATTTTAAAATATCCTGCAGTTACGGTCCGGGCAGATATGATAAAAATTATGAAGAATCCGGTTATGATTATCCTGTTGGATATGTCAGGTGGACAGAAAATCGAAATATGCAGTCAATAGTTGATTTAGTTTCGCAGCATAAACTTGATTTCAAATCATTAATCACTCATAAGTTTAAAATTTCAGATGCTCTAAGAGCTTATGATGTAATTACCGGCAAAAATAATGAAAAACACGTTGCAATTTTAATTGAATATCCGCACGAAGAGCCAGAAGCGAGAATATATAAGAAAGTTTTTCGCGTTCCTGATCCCAGCTTTCGCGGGGAGGAGATTGGGAACGAGGGGGTTCCTGTGGTTGGTTTTATTGGTGCCGGTAATTTCGCTCAATCTAATCTTCTTCCACATCTTGTCAATCTAAAAGTAAATCTTAAAGGTGTTTGTACATCAACTCCAGTCGAATCAAATTCTGTTGCAAAAAAATTTGGTTTTGAATATTGCTCTACTGATTTTAAGGAAATTTTATCTGATAATAATATTAATGCGATTTTTGTGGCTTCACGTCATGATTCTCATGCGGAATTTGTTACTGCATCCATTAAATATAATAAACATATTTTTGTTGAAAAACCTCTTGCGTTAAATGATGAAGAATTAAATATTATAAAAAAATATTATAACCCGGATAAAATATTATTTATGGGATTTAATCGTCGTTTTTCAAAGCCAATTAATAACATAAAAAACTTTTTTGAAAATATATCAGAACCTTTTCTTATTAATTACCGGATAAACGCAGGGCTTATACCTAAAACACACTGGATCCAGTCTCCAGAGCAGGGTGGACGAATAATTGGTGAAGTGTGTCATTTTATCGATACAATAACATATTTGACAGGATCAAGACCATGTAAAGTGTTTGCAGAATCAATTGAGACGAAGAATAATTTNNACATAGCAAATGGCGATAGTGCTTTACCAAAGGAATATTGTGAAATATTTGCAGGTGGAAAAACAGCAATTATGGATAATTTTCAGTCTGTTATTTTTTATAAAAATAATAAGAAAATAAAAAAAACATATAACGGGTCGAAAGGTCATAAAGAAGAAGTTGAACATTTTATATCCGTTTTGAAAGGTAAGGATGAAATCAAATTATCCTTTGATTCTATTTGTGATACAACAAATATGACGTTTAGAATTCTTGATTCCTTGAAATCCGGAAAAGTTATTTCGCTTTAATTTGACTGATTTAATACATTCATTAAAAAAACTCGAAGCATATATTATATCCGAAGAATATAAAGGATACGATCCTTATGACTCTTTGATGTCACCGTTATTTAAATTTCCGTTACTTCGTTCTAATAAAATTATTCGTTTCGGATTTCAACAGGTGTATAGAAGAATTCCTTTTAACACAAGAAAATTATTTGGCATTAAAAAAGGGTTGAATCCCGTAACATTAGGTCTTTGTATACAAGCTTATACATATTTATCACAAATTTTACCTGCTGAAAAAAACTTCTATCTGAAAGAAATAGATAGTCTGCTTGATAAATTAATTCTTTTAAAATCAAAAGGATTTAGCGGTGCATGCTGGGGATATGATTTCGACTGGGAAGCACGATATACAAAAATACCGGCTCATAAACCAACAATTGTTGCAACAGGTATAATAACGAATGCTCTGTATTCAAATTATAAGATAACCGGTAATCAGCATTCTTTATCGTTAATATTAGACTCGGTAAATTTTCTGAAGGATTTGAATAAGACATATGATGGTAATGATTTTTGTTTTTCTTATTCGCCATTTGACAAACAAATTGTTTTTAATGCAACCATGAAAGGCGCACGTTTGCTGGCGCAAGTTTATTCTATCACAAAAGAAAATTCTTTGGAAGAAGAAGCAAAAAAAATTGTTGCATTTGTTATGAAATATCAAAATAAAGATGGGTCCTGGCCATATTCTCATGGTGATGACCGAAAATGGACTGATAATTTTCATACGGGCTACATAATTGATGCATTATTAGAATACTGTAATTTGATAGAAAATGATGATTATAGAAAAAATCTGGAAAAGGCCTTAAATTATTACGAAAATAATTTTATCTGTGATAACGGAATTCCAAAATATTATAAAGATTCAATATTTCCCATAGATTCAACAGCTGCTGCACAGACGATTATAACATTAGTTAAATTTGGATGTATGGAATCTGCTCAAAAAGTTGTAGAATGGATAGTTTTAAATATGCAAAATATTAAAGGATATTTTTATTTCCAAAGAAAGAAATTTTATACAAACAAAATATCATATATGCGTTGGTCTAACGCTTGGATGTTATCTGCATTATCTTATTTTATCCTCAAAAGTGAACGATTATAGAACAGATTTTATTGGTTATCCGGTTGATAATATTTCCCTGATGGAATTATTAAATTTCGTTAATAATGCAATCATACATCATGAAAAACACTTTATAGCAGTAATGAATGCAAATAAAATGTATCTTTCAAGTAAGAATAATAATGTAAAGAATGCAATCTCTTCAGCATCAATCATATTACCGGAAAATTCGATAAACATTGGAATGAGATTATTGAAGAAACCATTGAAAACTAGAAATATGGGTGGAATTCATACAATGGAATCTTTACTAAATTATTGTAACACCATGAATCTGAATGTATATTTTCTTGGCTCGACCGAATTTGTATTAAATAAAATGATAAATGTTATTATTAAAAGTTATCAGAATTTAATGATTTCCGGATTCCNNGTTAAAGAAATTAATAATAAATCTCCAAATTTTCTTTTTATAGGCTTAGGTTCACCAAAACAGGAACTTTTTATCTCAAAATACATAAATATAATTAAAGCAAATGTTATTCTTGGTGTCGGCGGAAGTTTTAAAGTGTTTGCAGGGATAGAAAAGCCCGCTCCTAAATGGACTAAATTCGGATTTGAATGGCTGTACAGAACAATTTATGACCCAAGTAAATTTAAAAGATATATAGTTATAAATTCTTTTTACTTAATCAGTTTGATAAAATATATATTTAAAA